>NZ_JAUBSH010000081.1:0-29888 GCF_036704705.1 Microcoleus sp. K1-B1
GAGTTACCTCAGTAGATATATTCTTTTTGTTTACTTATCTTAACATAGTTCGGTTTTTTTGCGCCGACCTACTTAGTGGCACAGCTTCTATTAATGTGGATTTGTCGCAGAATCGTTTGGCGGTTAACAATTTACCGGGTATCGGCACTCTGAATTTGACCGTAGAGAATTTCGTTAATGTCACAGGAACTCCGAATGTAGATGTCCTTACCGGAAACATCCAAAACAATTCTTTAGTAGGAGGAGATGGTAACGATACACTCTCAGGTTTGCGCGGCAATGATACGCTAATTGGAGTAAATCCCTTGAGTGCTACACCGGGAAGCAATGAAACGGATGTGCTGATTGGCGGTCGTCGAGGTAGAGATGTTTTTGTTCTCGGTGATGCTGCAATTAGCTACTATCAGGGAACAGGAGTTGCACTGATTCAGGATTTTCAGCAGGGAATCGATCGCATTCAGTTACGTGGGAGTCTCTCTGACTACAATATTGTTGGTAACTCCATCAATTTGGCTGGTACATCTGACCAAATTGCTGTAATTCAAGGCGGCTTTACTCCTGATAGTTTCCTGTTTGTTTGAACTATCAAGTTTTAACTGGTTAACTGGTTCCCAGGCTCCAGCCTGGGAACCCATATCTAGAGGCTATGCCTCGCTTGGGAAGGAAATGGAGGCAGAGCCTCCCGATCAGCGTTACCAGGCTCCAGCCTGGTAACGAGTAAAATAAGTAAAATCGCTAATTTTCTGCAAATGCCGATCGCCCTTTAATCCAATCGAGTAAAATAGGATTGACCAATTCCGGCGCTTCATCTTGGGGACAATGGCCTACGCCCTCCAAAGGAATAAACTTTTCAACAGCCGGAAACTTTGCCAATTCTCGCCCCAATGCGATCGGCTCCCAAGGGTCATCTGTCCCCCACAAAATCAAAGCAGGACAGCTCAAACGCGGCAACAAATCCTCCGGTAGCGGCCCTTGAGAATAACTGATAAATGCTACAAATACTTCCACTGCGCCGCTATCTTGGGCAGGTTTCAGCAGCATATTTACCAGTTCGTCGCTGACTGCTTCAGGACGGCGATATGCTTGCAAAAGCACTTTTTTTACTGTTTTTGGCGTTGCTAATTGTTTAAAAAATAATTGACTTATCCACTTGACATTTAAAACTTTTTGTGCAATTGGCGCTCCAAAACTGCGATACCAAGGCAATTCGGCGCGTTTGCGATCGTGCAGCAACCGCAGGGAACAATTGAGTAAAATTACGCCCTCAGCAATGTCGGGAAAATCCACAGCAGCTTGCATAATTGCCACACAGCCGATCGAATTTCCCACCAAAAAAGCCGGCCCGCCCGCAACTTCCCGACAAAAATCAGCAATTAGCTGCCCCCAAGTTTCAAAAGTATAGTCAATCTCAAGCTTGGGCGCGGGTTTAGCAGAACCGCCAAAACCGATGAGGTCGATCGCAAAACACCGACAATCAGCAGCCAGCGCCGGCAAATTCTTGCGCCAGTGGCCCCAAGACGCACCAAAACCGTGGACAAACACCACCGCGGGCCCCTGGGAACCCGCAGCCTGGTAGCAAATCGGAAAGCCTTTCCACAGCCAAGTTTGAGGTGCAACAGCAGTTGACGAAGTGGGAGTAGAAAATGCCATAGAAATAAAAAAGTGAAAATTTAAGATTGAGAAAGATTGAAGTCCTTACTACAAACCGTATCGCAATTCGAGGCAACCGCTAGGACATAAATCCCAAACCCTCTTCCCTCCTCCCTCTGCGCCCTCTGCGCCCTCTGCGGTTAATTCCTCTTCCTTCTTCCTTTGCAGTTAGAGGCGATATTATGTCACGATTAAACCTGCTGACTTCTTTGCTGTATTAAAATTTCCCTTATGCCAACGATCGTTTCCACTGCTGTCGTACCGTTTCTGGGGTCAGAAATTGTACCAGACTACGACACCGCCAAAGTAGTAATCTTGCCAATTCCCTACGAAGCTACCACCACTTACCGCCGGGGGTGCGAAAACGGGCCGGCAAAACTTCTAGAAGCTTCCCATCAACTCGAGTGCTACGACGAAGAATTGGATTCCGAAGTTTGCTACGATGTCGGAATTTATACAAAAGAGCCGATCGCCGATACCCGCAACAGGCAACCAGTTTCATCCTCAGAAATGCTGCGAGTCACCCAAGCCGCAGTGCATCAGCTAGTTACCGAAAATAAATTTGTCATCTCTCTCGGAGGCGAACACAGCATCACTGCAGGCGTTGTCGAAGGTTATCGCCAAGCATACCCAAACGAACCTTTCACAGTCGTGCAAATCGATGCCCACGGCGACTTGCGGCACGAATACGAAGGCTCGATTCACAACCACGCCTGCGTGATGCGGCGTGTTGTAGATATGGGCTTACCGACACTGCAAATCGGGATTCGCGCTATCTGCAAGGAAGAAGCCGACTTGATTAAAGCAAAACAGCTAAACGTGATTCGAGCCAGAGAAATCGCTACTCAACCGGATTGGGCCGATCGGGCAATTGCCAGCATAACAACTAAGCGAGTATTTTTGACGATCGACTTAGACGGCATCGATCCGACTTTAATTCCAGGGGTGGGAACACCCGAACCGGGCGGGTTAAATTGGTATTCACTCACCGCATTTTTGCGCCGCGTCTTCGAGTCCTACGAAGTAATCGGGTGTGACATTATGGAATTAGCACCTATTGTAGATTCCGTCGTCTCAGAATTTACCGCCGCCAAATTAGCATACAAACTTATTGGATACCAAGCTCTGGCTCAAGGTTGGCTAAAGCCAGACGAGGAATAAATCGCGAAGTACGAATCACAATAGGCTGTTGGCAAGGCTAGAATTAAGCTAAAGCCAAACAACAGCCAATTTTATTCGTGCTGACAGTTTCATCTTTCATGCTGGCAAATACTGCTCTTCACCTCCTGAAAACATGAGTTTACTAATGGATACAACGGGTACTCCCATTAACGGCTACGCTCCCGATTTTGAATTGCCGGGAGTGGACGAAGAAGTTCACCATTTAGCTCGATATTTAGAAAAATTTCGGGCGATTGCGGTGATATTTATGTGCAATCATTGCCCTTACGTGCAGTTGTATCTCAATCGTATGAAAGAACTTCAAGCAGATTTTCAAGATCGAGATGTTACTTTAATCGGGATTAATGCTAATGATGCAAACCAGTATCCCGACGACAGTTTTGAGAATATGAAAATTTTTGCCACCAACAATCAACTCAACTTCCCGTACATCCGAGATGTTGCTCAAGATGTGGCTGAAAGTTTTGGGGCTTCTAAAACACCGGAGGTTTTTTTGTTAGACCAAGACGGCAAACTGCGCTATAAAGGTTTAATTGACGACAACGCTGACGATCCGGCGGCGGTGCAGGTTTCTTATCTGCGGAGTGCGATCGACCAATTGCTCAACAATCAACCCGTTGAGCCTTCAACTACAGAGGCGATAGGCTGTTCCGTCAAATGGCGAGCATAGGCAGATTTAAAATTAACGTTCCGGCACTAATTATTAACTGGTTCCCTGGCTGTGCCTGGGAACCTATTTCCAGAGGCTCTGCCTCGTCAAAGAGTGGAGGCAAATTCGAGGTACACCCTCGGCATCTGCTTTACCAGGCAGAGTCTGGTAAGGAGTAAAAAGATTCAAAACAATTTTTTGTGAACCTGAAAAGTAGACGTATTCCCAACTTAATTCTCGCAGTCGCCTTCATGCTAGCACTGCTAATTAGTTGGAACTTATTTCAGAACTTTTCCTCAGTCGATACGCTGCAGCGCACCTCTTTAAACGTATCCGCTGCTATCAGTCTCTCGAAAGCTTTAGGGGAAATCAAAACTGTTTATCAAAGCAGTCATCCGAATTTTACTATTACTTATAACTTTGGTGCTTCCGGCGCTCTACAACAGCAAATTCAGCAAGGCGCTCCGGTAGATGTATTTTTCAGCGCGGCCACCAACCCAATGGATGCTTTGCAGCAATCTAACCTGCTAATTAACGACACGCGCCGCAATTTGCTGACAAATCGCCTAGTTGTGATTACTCCCAAAAACGGTGTTGCTTTGAGCGATTTGAAACAGTTGACAGATGCCATAATCAAGAAAATTGCGATCGGCGAACCCAAGAGCGTACCTGTGGGCCAATACGCTCAGGAAATGCTCAATAAACTTGGATTGTGGCGGCAAATACAGCCAAAATTAGTGCTAGGAAATAACGTCCGCCAAGTGCTGACATTCGTCGAAAGCGGCAATGCGGATGCTGGTATAGTTTATGCGACTGACGCCACAGCCTCCGACAAAGTAACTGTGCGGCTAACGGCTGCGGAAAATTTGCACTCGCCCATTGTTTATCCGCTGGCAGTTATCAGAAACACCCGCAATCCCGCTGCTGCAAAAGCGTTTGTTGACTTTTTGGCGGGCGATCGGGCTAAAATAGTATTTCAGAAATATGGATTTGGCATAGTTCGATAACTAACTAATTATGGATTTTTTACCGCTGATGAAAGCAGATAAGCGCTGATTAACGCGGATTTATTTATATATAGATGGAATTTGATATTTCTCCGCTCTGGATATCTCTAAAATCCTCCGCTATTGCGACATTTATCACCTTTTTCCTGGGAATAGCCGCCGCCCGGTGGATGCTTTCAACTCGCATCAGAGGTAAAGCTTTGATTGAAGGCATTTTAATTTCTCCCTTAGTTTTGCCGCCGACAGTAGTGGGATTTTTGCTGCTGCTGCTGTTTGGGAGAAATGGGGCGATCGGTCAATTTTTGCTACAATTCGACTTTACTATAATTTTCACTTGGCAAGCCGCCGCCATTACTGCCACAGTTGTATCATTTCCCCTGATGTATAAAACTGCTTTGGGAGCTTTTGAGCAAATAGATGCCAATCTTCTCAATGCTGCTCGCACTTTGGGAGCATCGGAGTGGCAAGTCTTTTGGCGCATTATGTTGCCGCTAGCATGGCCGGGAATTTTAGCAGGAACTATTCTCGCATTTGCCCGCGCTTTGGGTGAATTCGGCGCGACGTTGATGTTAGCGGGGAATATTCCCGGACAAACTCAAACTATCCCGATGGCAATTTATTTTGCTGTGGAAGCTGGGGATATGAGGCAAGCTGCTATTTGGGTTTTGATTATTCTAAGTATTTCTCTGAGCGTGCTAACTGTTGTTAATTTTTGGACGGATTTACAAAGGATATCGCCCAAAGTGAATTCGAGTTATAGATTGCAATCAAATATTCCCAACGTAACGTCTAGTTTTACCAAAAAACCCCAAAAACAAGCGAAAAGCGGACTTTATTTGCACATCTTCAAACCTCTTTCCAGCTTTGCCTTGGATGTCGGCTTTGATATCGGCTCGGAAGTGCTGGGAATTTTGGGCGCGTCGGGTTCAGGCAAAAGCATGACTCTGCGCTGCATCGCCGGTTTGGAAACTCCAAGCAGCGGTAAAATTGCAGTCAATGGCAGGGTTTTATTTGACTCAGCACAGGGCATTAATGTACCTTCTAAAGACCGCCGGATCGGTTTTTTGTTTCAAAACTATGCTTTATTTCCTCACCTGACTGTTGCTCAAAATATTGCGTTTGGCTTGCAGCATTTATCTGAAAGCGAGCAAAAACTTCGGGTAAAAGAACAGCTAATTTCGGTGCAAATGTCGGGACTGGAAAACCGCTACCCGCACGAACTTTCGGGGGGCCAACAGCAGCGGGTGGCTTTGGCGAGGGCGATCGCCCCTTCTCCCGAATTGCTGCTGTTAGACGAACCGTTTTCTGCTTTGGATACTCACTTACGCAGTCAACTGGAACGCGAGTTAATGCAGACTCTGGCTAATTATCGGGGCATTACTTTGTTTGTCAGCCACAATTTAGAGGAAGTTTACCGGGTGTGCAAAAATCTGTTGGTGTTGGCCGAGGGAAGGGCGATCGCCTTTGATACCAAAGAGAACATTTTCGATCGCCCTGGCAATTTCACCGTCGCCCAGTTGACGGGCTGTAAGAACTTCTCTGCCGCTAAATCGATCGCAGAAACTCTCGTGGAGGCGATCGACTGGGGCTGTACTCTGACTGTAGTCGAACCAATTCCCAAATCTCTAGTTTCTGTGGGAATTCGGGCTCATCAACTGAGTTTTGTTAGCGGGTGCGATCGTGAAAATACTTTTGCTTGTTGGATCGCCTCGACTGTGGAAACTCCGCACCGGGTGACATTATATCTCAAATTGCACTCGCCTCCCAATGATTCCCAAGATTATCACTTGCAAGCCGAAGTTTTCAAGGAAAAGTGGAGGGCTATTAAGGATAATCCTTTTCCCTGGTATGTTCATTTCGAGCCAATTAGGTTAATATTAATGGAAGCCTGAGTTAACTAGCAATATACTGTTAACCGTCAACACTCAACAGTTAACCATTAACACTCAACAGCTAAATACATCTTAACCAAATATCAAATCATGACTGAAAAAGTTCAAAAAACCGACGCAGAATGGCAACAACAACTCACGCCAGAACAGTTTAAAGTCACCCGCAAAAAAGGAACGGAAAGAGCTTTTAGTGGCGAATATCACGACAACAAAAAACCCGGAATTTATAAGTGTATTTGCTGCGGCACTGAGCTATTTAAATCAGAAACCAAGTACGATTCCGGTACCGGTTGGCCGAGTTTTTACGCTCCCGTTAGCGAAGAAAATGTCAAGTGCGAGTCGGATAACACCTTGTTCATGCGCCGAACAGAGGTACTGTGCGCTGTTTGCGACGCTCATCTCGGTCACGTATTTAACGACGGGCCGAAACCTACCGGTCAGCGTTACTGCATGAATTCTGCTGCTCTTAATTTCGTTCCCAAGGATTAAATTCAGTTCACAGTCAACACTCAGCAATCAACGGTTCTCAGCAAGGTGTTCTGGAACAAGTTCAAAAGGCTGTTCCGGGCAATTGATGTTCAAAATGCACCCATACTGCTATCTTATGGTGGAGGCAAAAAGAGTAAAAAAATAGTGGCGGCATGGGGATGGTATATCAGCGAGTTTTGCTGAAGCTCAGCGGTGAAGCGCTGATGGGCAGCTTGGGCTACGGCATCGATCCGATAGTGGTTCAGTCGATCGCCCAGGAAGTGGCCAAAGTCGTGTCCCAAGGCATTCAAATCGCGATTGTTGTCGGTGGTGGCAACATTTTTCGCGGGGTGAAAGCTGCTTCGGCAGGGATGGATCGGGCAACGGCTGATTATGTGGGCATGATTGCTACGGTGATGAATGCTATCACTTTGCAGGATGCCCTAGAACAAGCAGGAGTACCAACGCGGGTGCAATCGGCGATCGCCATGCAAGAAGTAGCTGAACCCTACATCCGGCGGCGGGCGATTCGCCACCTAGAAAAAAAACGAGTAGTGATTTTTGGTGCCGGTTCTGGCAACCCTTTTTTTACTACTGATACTACAGCCGCTTTGCGGGCGGCTGAAATTGATGCAGAGGTGATTTTTAAAGCTACTAAGGTAGATGGGGTGTACGATTCCGACCCCCACCTCAACCCCAACGCGCGCAGGTATCAAACCCTCACCTATGCCCACGTCTTGAATCAAGATTTACGGGTGATGGACAGTACGGCGATCGCCCTTTGCAAAGAAAATAATATTCCTATTATGGTATTTGACCTCTCGGTGTCGGGCAACATCTACCGAGCTGTAATGGGAGAATCTATTGGAACTCTTGTCGGAGGTTTTTGTGAAGTTAGCTGACGCAGAAGATCATATGCAAAAGGCAGTTGAGGCTACTCAACGGTCTTTTAATACTATTCGGACGGGACGGGCCAACGCCTCTCTCCTCGATCGAGTCATGGTAGACTACTACGGCTCTCCAACTCCGATCAAATCCCTTGCCAACATCGGCACCCCGGATGCGACTACGATCACCATTCAACCGTTCGATCGCACAGCGCTTACCTCGATCGAAAAAGCAATTTCCCTGTCCGATGTAGGACTCGTTCCCAACAACGACGGTTCAGTTATTCGCTTGAACATTCCGCCGCTGACTAGCGACAGACGCCAAGAATTTGTCAAAATGGCCGCTAAGTTTGCCGAAGAAGGTAAAGTTGCAATTCGCAATATCCGCCGCGATGCCGTTGACTCGATTCGCAAGCAGGAAAAAAGCAGCGATATCTCTAAAGATGAATCCCGCGACTTGCAAGATAAAATTCAAAAGCTGACGGACAAGTACGTGGCCAAAATAGAAGAAGTTCTGGCAGCGAAAGAGAAAGATATCACGACTGTTTAGGGAATGGGAAATTGGGCCGGGGGAATAGGAATAGTTTTGAGATTGCCGAGATCCGGCCGCGAACAACGAGCAGACGCTTAATGATTTGTGAGTTGTGAGTTAAAAACTCAAGATTTAACACTCATTAACTTACCAATTCCTCCTGCCCCATGACCAATCACCCATTACCAGTTGTCCGGTGAAGGAATTCGTCCTGCCATTTTTAGTGGATTTAAGGCTGCTGAGGCGATCGATCGAGCTCTTGGAGGTGCCGACGACGCTAAGGAGCATTACACTGAATCGATCGCCCAAGAATGCAACACTGATATGGTTTGGGCCAGTCGCTTGGCCAGAGCCTTCTATCAGTTTACAGCAGCTACTTAAGTAACCACACAAAATTAATTACATAAAGACTCCTTGCTAGGCAAGGGTTTCAGTAGAAATATTGTGTAATTAATTCTGCACACCTACTTATAGAGCGGGCGTCAAATTTCCGAGGTCTACTCAGTTAATTAGCCAAATTTTGTGTGGCGAACTGCGTTATGCCGATATCGCTAACCGCGCTCTTAAAAAGCTGATGCCGTTTTAGAACGAAGGAAGTTCAGCAACGGATTTAACGCAGGGATTTTGAGGGAAGAAAGAAGAGAGAATCTTCTTAAATCCCAATTCCTTATTCTCAATTCCTCATTCCCAATAGCGGTAAGGTGCGCCCCTAAGCACCCTAGATAATTGGATTTTGCGTAAATCCTGTAAAATTTAAAATCTAAAATCTAAAATCTAAAATCTAAAATCTAAAATCAAATGATAATTTATTTTTATAAAGTAGAGGAGCCTTACGGCTGCTTTTCTAATTTTTCACTACACGACATTTCTCTGCACGGTCAATATTGGTTGACTGTGGAACATTACTATCAAGCCCAAAAATTTGTCAGCACTGATAAAAGATTAGTTGCGGCCATTCAAGCCGTAGCAACTCCTCAAGAAGCCGCTAAATTAGGTCGCGATCCCAAGCACCGGATTCGCGCTGATTGGGAAGCCGTGAAAATTCCCATTATGCGCGAAGCAGTTTTAACTAAGTTTCTCACTCATACAGACATTCAAGCGATTCTTCTTGCCACAGGGGATCGAGTGATTGTCGAGGATTCGCCAACGGATTACTACTGGGGGTGTGGCTGCGACCGAACCGGTCAAAATCATTTGGGTAAAATTCTGATGAGCGTGCGCCAAGAAATTAGTCAGGGCCAGGGGCGCTGAGAGAAACTCAAATTCTTTCGTTAATTATCATTATATGAAGTTATACAACAAATGTCAAGTTATCCTAACAATAAATAATTCTCATAGTGAGAGTTTAAGATTGCGAGAAATTTATAAGAGCTTTAAAATAATAATTATTATTTGCTTAAGTCGCTCTGCCTGTTGAAGGCAAGGATTAAACCGGCGCGATCGCAGATTTGACTTGCCCCAGCCCACCAGAGGCGATACACCGTCGTGTCTCACAAGTGCGCGACCGATTAATTGTACAGATAATTGTACAGATCGGTTGAGTCAAAAACTCAGGGTGAGGCATTTGAGTTTGAACGCTCCAACAGCACATCAAAACTTCTTATTATCATTGTATAAGTACAAAAGGAGATTTATGCAACTCAGAGAAAATACGCAAGAATTACATTATAAACTAGACAGAGAAGTTTTGATACGGCGGATAACAGAACGCATTCGCCAATCTCTAGAATTAGAAGATATTTTAACCAGTACAGTAGCAGAAGTGCGGTCTTTTTTGAAAACAGATCGCATTATGATTTACAGGTTTAGTGCCGATGGCAGTGGAGAAGTTGTTGCGGAGTCAATTAATAACAACTGTCTCCCTTCCTTGAAAGGACTGCACTTTCCAGCAGACGACATTCCCGCCAGCGCCAGGGAGATGTATGTCACTTTGCGCCAGCGGACAATAATAGATGTTAACTCCGGGACGATCGTCCTGAGTCCCCTCGATGCTGCAGACACCGGTCAACCTTTAGTAAAGGAAGAGATGCACTACAGATCACTCGATCCTTGCCACACAGCTTACTTGATGGCAATGGGAGTGCAATCATCCTTAGTCGTGCCGATTGTGCACCGCAGGATAGCGTCGGAAAACAGCAAAACAGATATCTGCGAGGCGGCCACCTGTCTGACTAGATATGAGCCAGGAAATAATCAAAAAATTCACATTGAACTGTGGGGACTTTTAGTGTCTCACCACTCCGCGCCCCTCAATATTTCACCAGCAGATTTAGAAGTAGTTCAGCTCGTATCAGATCAATTGTCTAGCGCTATAGCCCACGCGCTCCTCCTCCAGCAAACCCGCTCTCAAGCGGTCCGCGAAGCTACCGTGAGCCGCATAGCAGCCGTGTTGTATGGTCACGTCAACATTCAACTGCAACAGGGTTTAGAAGCCACCGTCACCGCTTTGGGTGGCAGCGGTGGCAGACTCTATCTCAACCAGCCGAAAATCAACGGTGAAAAGTTATCCGCTTCCAAGATTGAAGGAGGATTGCCAATTGCCCCGGCCAACAGTGATGTTACCTTTGAACTGTTCACCACAGGAGAACAACCGACACTTCCCAACTGGGAAAAAGTTAAGGCGCTCGAAGCTCATCCCCTCTGGCAGGAATGGCTAACTAAAGGATTCAAAAATACCGAAGAACTTCCCAAATTTCCAATTTTTACTAATTCTCAATTCCCAGTTTTGATAATTACCGACTTATACAAAGAACCTCTATTTAGAGTTTTAGTTCCCGCTTTCCAATCTACTCAAATTCGGGGTTTACTCGTAATTCCCCTCCACTACAAACAACAAGTAGTCGGCTGTTTGACAATTTTTCGCAATGCAATTGATACCGAAAAAATGTGGGCGGGGCGCTTTGACACCAGCGCTGCACAAACCCTTCCCCGACAATCCTTTGAACTCTGGCGAGAAATAAAAAAAGGTCAGTCGCCAGAGTGGAAGTACGAGGAAATTGAGCAAGCTTTAGCTATAGGCAGCCAATTTTGTTCGGCAATTGGGCAGTACGTTCTTTATAAAGAAGTGCAAACCCTGAATGCCAACTTGGAGCGCCAAGTTCAAGAACGCACCGCTCAATTGCAAAAATCCTTGGACTTTGCCAAAGTATTGACGCGAGTGAGAGACCAGATTCGCAGCACCTTAGATTTAAAAATCATACTGCAAACTATTGTGCGAGAAGTCAGAGTTTTGTTGGATACCGATCGCACGGTAATCTACCAATTTTCCGCAGACAAGCAGGGCGAGGTAGTTGTCGAAGCTGTTTGCGGGGAGTGGCGGTCCATTTTAGGTATCACATCTCCACAAGAATGCTTTCCCGAAGGCTCAGACTGCTTTTATCGAGCCGGACGGGTGCGAGCAATTAATGATATTTATACTGAGGATTTAACACCCTGTCACCGCGAATTTTTGGAAGAGTTGCAGGTGAGAGGAAGTTTAATTGTACCCATGAGAGGCAAAGATTCCCAATTGTGGGGGTTGCTGATTGCCCATGAGTGTTCCGGGCCGAGAGTTTGGCAAACTGCAGAACAGGAATTGGTGCAACATTTAGCGGCTCAAGCTGCGATCGCCATTCACCAAGCAGAACTTTATCAAGAAAGTCTCAATGCAGCAACTGCCGATCGATTAAAAGCCGAACAGCTAGCTAAAACAGTCACAGAACTGCACAATACCCAAGCCCAACTGATTCAAACCGAAAAAATGTCCAGTCTCGGACAACTTCTGGCCGGAGTCGCCCACGAAATCAATAACCCCGTTAACTTTATCTACGGCAATCTGTCCCACGCCAGCGAATACACCAAAGATTTACTCTGCTTGGTGGAACTTTACCGCCAGCACTACCCCAATCCCAACCCAGAAATTAGCGAGTGTTCCGAAGCAATCGACATCGAATTTCTTGCCGAAGATTTGCCCAAAATTTTGGGTTCCATGACAGTCGGAGTTGAGCGCATCCGCCAGTTAGTTGTATCTTTGCGTAATTTTTCCAGGAGCGATCAAGCCGAGAAAAAAGCCGTTGACATTCACGAGGGCATAGACAGTACCCTGTTGATTTTGCAGCACCGGATCAAAGCCAATTCTGATCACAACACCGTAGAAATTATTAAAGAATATGGCAAGTTGCCCTTAGTAGAATGCTATGCCAGCTCGCTCAATCAGGTATTTATGAATCTGATCGGTAATGCCCTTGACGCCCTAGAAATGGGAAAAAAAGAGCGAGTTATGAATCTTCCCTTTAAAGCTGCAAGTGCAGCGGCAACGCATTTAAGCTCCCAAATACTGCCTATCGAGTCAGGAGATATAAAGGCAACCACCGAGTGTTTGATTCCTGATTTCCCATCCCCTTGCATTCGGATTCGCACTGAATTAATCGATGAAAAAACGGTAGGAATTTGCATTGCCGACAATGGTCACGGCATCCCCAAAGAGTTAATCTCTCATATATTTAATCCGTTTTTTACTACTAAACCCGTAGGTCGGGGCACGGGTTTAGGACTGTCTATCAGTTACCAAATTGTAGTTGAGAAACACCAAGGCGTACTTAAATGTGTTTCTGTCCCCGGTCATGGTACAGAGTTCTGGATCGAGATTCCCCTGAATTAGGCAACCGTCAAGGCAAGATTAGCTTCACCAGCACAGAACCGATCGAACCCAGAAGACTCATAAAGTTGCCACCGCCGCCCGTGCGGGGTTCCGTAGGCTTTTGGCGCGCAACAATGGCTTCGCCTAACTGCTTTGACAATTCCTGACCTTGGGGATTTCCTTGATCTGCAAAGAGTTTGTTTGCTATTGCAGCGTCTTGAGCCGCACCGGCGAAGTCTCCCAAGTCAGCGCGAGACATACTCCGCGCAAAATAAACGGCTGCTAAATCCGATTTCAGATTCAGGGCTTGATTGTAATAATCAATGGCGTTTCTGTAGTTTCCTGCTTGAGCTTCCAGCACTCCCAACCGGTAGAAGTCTTCAGCGGTGCCGATATTGGTTGGCATTCCTCTAACTCCGAGCAGTTGCGCGTTAGTTAAATTGGCGTTGAGCAAATTGGCGTCGCTGAGATAGGCACTTCTCAAGTCAGCACCGCTGAGGTTCGCACCGCTGAGGTTCGCCCCCGTCAGGTTGACGCCAAACAGGCTGGTGCCGCTGAGGTTGGCACCGCTGAGGTCAGCCCCCGTGAGGTTGGCTCGACTGAGGTTAGCCAACCTCAAGTCAGCACCTTTGAGATTGGCTCCGGTTAAATTGGCTAAAACCAAGCCAGCACTGCTGAGGTCGCAGTTGGGGCACTGTCGGGTGGCTAGTAATTGTTGCGTGTGTTGGATGTTCTCGGCGGGTGCAGGAGCGATCGGGGCGATCGCGCTCAGCAGCGTTGCAGCAGCGAGGATTCTGAGTTTCATTTTAACCGTCCCAAATCCAAAATATTAAATCTAAAATAGCTTTTATCGAAGCAATTGAAAATCACCATAACACAAGTTCACCCAACAAATCTTTTGACTTGCCGTATGTAGGAGTTCTGAGCGCCATCAGCAGCCTAGATTGAAGTTCTCGGCCTTACCTGAGTGTCAATCGATTTTAGATTTTAGATTTTAGATTTTAGATTTTAGAATTGAAGCATTGACTTGCGCGAGAGAAATACGTTCGGCAAGTTTCTCGGATACAGGTTTTTTATTTCTGGACGGATGAATCACGTGGCGGGTATCATGGATGCTTTCGGTCAAATAAAGATTTCGCTGCCAATAAATTAGGGTAATGAATTACTCATTACCCTTTAGCCGCTGTTCTCGGCAACCATAAAAATTAACCAATAAATTAGTCGTGAATCGTGCCGTCGGGCATCGTTGTACCCTTAAGATATACTCCGCTCAGGTTGACTTTTGTAAGGTTTGCTCCCAACAGGTTTGCTCCGCTTAAGTCGGACGCACTTAAAATCGCTTCAGTCAAGTCGGCCCTAATTAGACTCGCCCCCATTAAGTCGGCTCCGCTAAGGTCTACTTTACTCAAGTTTGCGCCAATTAAATCGCATTCTGTGAGCACCGCCCTACGCAAGTTTACTCCGTAAAAATTTACTCCGTGCAAGTCTGCACGGCTGAGTGTTGCCCGAGATATATTCGCTCCAATTAAAGTTGCTTGGATCAGAGAAGCTCCGCTCAAGTCTGCTTTACTGAGATTTGCTCCCATCAACTCAGCTCGATTCAGGTTAGCTTCAAGTAAAAGTGCTTCTGTGAGGTCTGCTCCACCTAAGTCTGCTTTGCTCAAATTAATCTTGCACAAATTGGCTTTGCCAAAGTTGACTCTGTTGAGTTTGGCTTTGCTGAGATTGGCTCCAATCAGGTCGGCTTCATACAGATTGGCTCCAATCAATTCTGCTTCGTAGAGGTAGACCTCGTGCAGGTAGACCCCACTAAAATTTCTTTCTCCTATTGCATATAGCTTGAGCAGTTCGTCAACGTTCATTGTGGCTTCTCTACACCTTTTAAATGAAGAATACTGTCAGCAAGCTGGTTACACCGGATGTTCTGCAATTTTAGATTCTGAAATATTCACACCTAGGGTGAAACTTCCCTGAATCTATAAGGTTTTAGGTGGAAAGTCCGATCGAACTCATAACTTTTTGTGGCTAGTTGAGCTTACTGAGTGCTCGTGTGACCTAAATCACAAAACAATGTTAGTAGTATCACATAGAGGTTCCGCTTTCGATCACAGCAGACGGGCAAAAATAGCCGATACTTATACTGTAATGCTGAGAAATTGACAATGCCACCCTCGTCGTGTTTTACTCAATTGGCGATAAAGCCAGTAGTTTCACGGATAGTAGCCCGCTTGCTGTGAAAGTAGGTTGCAACGTCACTCGGCCCTACCCGCTCTGACCGATGAGAGTGCTGATATCTAAGGATTTTTCGCACTGCGAAAGCCAAAAATGCACTTCGGGGACGAGGGGAATGTCTGTATAAAAATGCGATCGCTGGTGTACAGACATTCGCTTGTTTGCTAGCACCTAATGACTGAAAATCGCCCATACGTTCGCAAAAAATACCAATAAATACCAGGAAAACCATGATTGATGTTTAACAATAAAAGAATAAATGGTATTCCTTAAGAGTCACCTATTGCCGCTAATGTTACAGTCGATCGGTTAACGGCTATCAGTATTAGCAATGACGCTTGTCCATCAAATACAAAACTGACCCAGAAACAGGGTGTTTTACCAAAAAAATCGTTGCAACCTTGCTCCAGGTTAAAATAATCAGGTTTCTGAGCGTCTGAGTGCATCCAGGAAGGAAAAAGTTGAATGAGTACGATCGCTTTTGTATTGCTTCAGGGCAAACAAAAGGTCAGCATTTAGGATAGGAGCAGCTTTTGCTCCCTTGTCAAACAAAGGTATTGTAGAACGCGAATCGTGAGGTAATTGATATGGCTGGAGTATGTAAACTTAGCATCACAGAGACAAGTGAAGAGCTAAAAAACCTGTTAACTGAACAAAAAACAGCAAGTGGCTTTCAAAAAATTCAAGCACTTTACCTGTTCAAAATTTGTCATGTTAAGACAGTTAAAGAATTGGCAATGACGATCGGGGTAAATCGAATTACAGTGCAGCGGTGGCTGAGAAAGTACCGATCTGACGGACTCGAAGGACTCCTCGAAACAAAGCACAGCGGTGGCCGTAAGCCGGCCATTCCACCTCTTGCCCGCGCTAGTTTGGCAATGCGCCTCAGCGACCCCCAGAAAGGCTTTAAAAGCTATGGAGAAATTCAAGAGTGGTTGCAGCAGGAATACAGCATTGAGGCTTCCTATAAAGCAGTTTATGCAACAGTCAGATATCACCTAAAAGCCAAGCTGACGAAAGTCTAGACAGTTCATACCACGTCGGATTAAGCACCGATTATCTAATGGTTAACCGTCAGCTTTTGAATATCTTGAGGAGTTGCGTCATCACGACAAACCGGACTAATTCTTTTTTAACAAAACTCGCTCTCCTAAACTGCGAAGCATATAAATTATATGTTGTGGCAATGGGGGTGAAGGGGAGAAAATTTGATGCTTTTCCCGCGTTTGTGAAAGATGCTTAAAAAATTAGCCAGAAAGAATAACTTGCAAGTTTTGTCTAACTTGCAGGTTTTGTTATATGGATGTAAAAATTGGCAGCGGCTAAGGCAAAAACCGATCCAAAGCGGCTTTCAACTCTTCGATTTCCGTATCGATATTGCCTTCTTTCGCGGCTCTGGCGATGCACTCAGTTAAGTGTTCGTCAAGAATGATTCTCGCTACGCGATCGAGCGCGCCTCGAACCGCAGCAACTTGCACCAGAACTTCGGGACAGGGACGGTTTTCTTGCACCATTGTTTTAATGCCGCGGACGTGTCCCTCAATCCGAGACAAGCGATTTACCAGCCGCCGCATCGATTCTTCATCGTGAAGGTGAGGGTGGACTGATTTATCGTCGTGATGGTGGTGGGAATTTGAGGGCAAGGATTTGTCGGTAGAAGTATCAGATAGAATCATTGGGGTTACGAGGGAAATTTTAAAAGTTAGAATTCAGAATATTTTCGAGTAGGTTTTAACTGGTAGCTTGCACGGCGCTCGATCGGCTTTTTAAGGGCGGGTTAGAAGAGTCCTGCCCGCAACAAAATTGAGTTTTTGTGGAACAGCCCGAAAGCCTGTGCTTGCAAATGGTGCAAAATGTGGATTTCAATATGTGCGGACATTTGTACTATATCACTGTTGGCAGAGACTCGCCGCCAGCATAGCTTGTCCTTGGCTTTGCTGAACCAGTCTGTTCAGAAGTGCGATCGAACGACTTTACCTCATCCTAGTTTCTACGGTACGTGAGCGACGCAGAAACCCGGTTTCTGGCCTCGTCGTTCGTTTTCCAAACTTGACCCCTTATTTTTTCCGATAAATGGCTTGGCCTGCGGTTTGCTGAAGTATTTTGGTCATCGCTCGATCCTTGTTGAGGCAAATAATCCATGTTTGGTTAGGCAAAGCTAGTTCAGTCATAAGTTTCTTTAGCAAGTTGGGTTCTGCCTCTTCTGATTCGATGAATCCGCGACGACGTATAATCCCTAAAACGTACAAGGGCTTTTCAGGGAAGTATTGCAGGGTTTTCCGTACCAGATAGGCTTCCTTGACTTGAGGGTAGCGCGAGAGTTGTTCGACGAGCTTTGCTTGAGCCGATGCACTCAGATCGTGAGACTCGAAGCGATCGCCGACGGATATACTAAAACGCTCTTGCTGCGCTAGAGTGATTTTTTCATCATCATCAGTAGGAACTGCATTTGGTTCTCCACTCCTGGGCAGGTTTTGAGTCACTGCCTCGTGGAATTTATTGTACTGGCTAAGAGAAAGCACACCCTGGGCGACTTGCTTCAGTTTCAGGTTGCCCTTCCTGTCCTTATAAATAGAACTTACAGTCAAGATCGGATCGCTGAACTTACAGCAAGGACAGCGTTCCAGGCAAACTTCCAAATTAGCAGGATGGATTACTTGTAAGGGGTCGAGCAATTTTCCAGCTTCACCGAATCGATCGTTTTGAAGCAGATTCAAGAAGTTTTCAGAGCATTGGGCATTGACAATGCCAATATGTTCCGGGTGTTTATACCACTGGTCGCCGTTTTCGCAGAAAGGGTTTTTAGCAGTAGAGTAGGCGATCGCAGCGATCGTAATATCGATTATCGCCAACTCAATCAGCCAGTAAATCCAAGTACCCGTCTCACCCAAATTGGTTCCTGTACTCTCTAAGCGACCGATACTTACTCCTTGCTGGGCATTGTGCTTTAAATATCCCACAAAACCTTTAGAGCCTGTTTTTTCTTGCAGGAAGATATCGATAATATAGTTGGATTGGTTGCCACTTGCCCCCTCCAGTTCTTTTGTTATTTGCTCGGAAGCCGACTGCTTAAACTGCCAGTATCCTGCGCCATGCAGCGATCCATACAGGATCAGTCCAGTTAGTACCCCAAAAAGGGTGGCGATCGGCGGATTTCTTACCTTTCCTTGGCGGATTGCTGCAACCATTACTGTACCCCCTGCAAATCCCATGCCCAAGGGAAACAAAACAATTAGGTAAACTAATAACGAGATCAGATGTGTAAGTCCGCCAATAGCAAGACCACCAATCACCGAGGATAGCAACAGCCATTTAAGCCCGGTACTCGTCACTTTGTTGCTGGGCTGATAAGGTTTCATAGTTTTGGCCTCTTTTAAATTGAGTGGTCAAGTAGAAACATAAACCTCAAGAACAACTAAAATTTAATCCCAACTTAGCTTAAAATTTAAATAGACAATCTATTCTAACTCTTACTTTACCCATTATCTATTAGCCCCCGCATTATCGTAACAGAACGTATAGGTCAGCGAGTGATAATAAAATATAATAGGTATTTGAAAGTCTGGCTCTACATGACTTGTAGACCCGGTTGAGGTTTTACCCAACTTATTAGCTTAGAATGGTGAATCTCGCTATGCTCAACCTACGTTTGATTATTAAAATATGTTTAGGAGCTAGCTCGCGATCGAATATTCAATCCGTGCGAGAACACCTGCAACCAATTAACTCAGCTTGACAAAGAGCGACACTATGAGACTGTTCAAATTTTCTCGCCCCGTACCTCGAATCGGTGCTCGTTGGTTCGCCCTAATTTTAGGAATGACGATCGCCCTGAGTGCTTTAACAATCAATGCTGCACCCGCTGCTGCCGTTGATGGCACCAATCCGCCCAACTTACAGTTCCAGAATTCCCCAGCCACCGCTGCGAATCCGCAACTGTTAGCGCTGCGGAGTCCTGAACTCCCAGGGGATACCGGCAGTTTTGTGACGGCGGCAGTCGATCGAGTCGGGCCAGCAGTTGTTCGCATTGATACCGAGCGCACTGTCAGTCGCAACCTCGACCCCTTAATGGAAGACCCCTTCTTCCGTAGATTTTTGGGAGAAGATTTACGCAGCATGACCCCCAGACAAGAACGCTTACGCGGTCAAGGTTCGGGCTTCATCATTGACAAAAGCGGGATTGTTTTAACCAACGCTCACGTAGTTGACAAAGCCGATCGAGTGACTGTCACCTTAAACGACGGCAGAACATTTCCAGGAGAAGTGCAAGGTACTGACGAAATAACTGATTTGGCAGTTGTCAAAATTAATACCAAGGAAGTTAACTTGCCCGTGGCAACCTTGGGAGATTCTAACGCGGTGAAAGTAGGAGATTGGGCGATCGCCGTGGGCAACCCCCTCGGATTTGACAACACCGTCACCTTGGGCATTATCAGCACCCTCAAACGCTCCAGTGCAGCCGTCGGCATTCCCGACAAGCGCCTTGATTTCATTCAAACCGACGCCGCCATCAATCCCGGCAATTCCGGCGGCCCCCTGTTAAACAGCAGAGGAGAAGTGATTGGCATCAACACGGCGATTCGAGCTGATGCAATGGGTATTGGGTTTGCGATTCCGATCGACAAAGCCAAGGCCATCTACGCCCAGTTAGCCAAGGGAGAACAAGTCAGCCATCCGTTTTTGGGGATTCAGATGATTGCTTTGACTCCTGAAATGGCCAGAGAGAATAACGCTGACCCCAATGCTCCTTTGATTGTCCCGGAAGTTAACGGAGTGTTAGTGATGCGAGTTGTGCCAAATACGCCTGCTGAGAAAGCAGGGATTCGCAAAGGGGATGTGATAGTTCAAATTGACGGTGAGGCAGTGACTGAGGCCGAACAGTTGCAGAATTTGGTGGACAACAGTGAAATCGGTCAAATTCTAAAACTGAAGGTGCGCCGCGGTGCCCAGATTAAAGAAGTAGCCGTTCAAACTGCTCAATTGCAAGATTTTTAGAAGTGAAGAGGAAGGGGTAAAACTGTTAGAAAACCTTTCCTTCTTCCTTCTTCCTTCTTCCTTCCTCTATATGACACGAATTCAACTTGCCTATCCCAAAATTCTAGATAGTAAAAATTGCCCTCATGAACAATGTATAGCTTTTGAGAAGTACGATGGTACTAATTTGCATTGGGTTTGGGAAGTTGAACTCGGTTGGTATGCTTTTGGTACGCGCCGCAGTAGATTTGATTTGGATGAGATGGGAATTGCAGAATTTAATGCTGCACATCCAGGCTTAGAAGCAGCACCTGAAATATTTAGGAAAGACTTTGCTAGTCCGTTAGAGTCTATATTTCGAGAAAATGAACAGTATCAGTGTGCTGAAATTACGGTGTTTACAGAGTTTTTTGGTGCTAATTCGTTTGCGGGAATGCACCAAAAGGACGATCGCAAACAACTGGTGCTTTTTGATGTGGAAACCGCTCGCGGTATGGTTGTTCCCGATCGGTTTA
The DNA here is from genome assembly GCF_036704705.1 of Microcoleus sp. K1-B1. Taxonomy (NCBI): domain Bacteria; kingdom Bacillati; phylum Cyanobacteriota; class Cyanophyceae; order Oscillatoriales; family Microcoleaceae; genus Microcoleus; species Microcoleus sp. K1-B1. The sequence continues at coordinate 20,607 of NZ_JAUBSH010000081.1, forward strand.
TTCAGGATTTTGGTAAATTAAATATTGCGCGAGTGATTTATCGCGGCAAATTAACTGGCAAGTTTATGGATGATATTCGCCAGGGGAAATACGATGTAGATGAAGGTGTTGTGTGCAAGGGAGGCCGCAATGCTAATAATTTGTGGATGGTGAAGATTAAGACTGATGCGTATATGCAGAGATTGCAGCAAGCTTTTAAGGATGATTGGGAAAATTACTGGGAGTAATATCAAACTGATAGATCGACTGTCACAAGCCAAAATGGGAGATATCGGCAATCCCCTTGGATTTGACAATATCGTTGCGTAGGTCATCAGGAATTAAAGTATATTGGTGATAATCAATAGACAGCTAATAAAAAAATCAGGGAAAATTTAGTTATGACATCTGTGCAGATTGAAAAAAAAGCCATGACTGAAGAAGATGTGGCAAAGTTATGGGAAGCGTTCCAAGTATTTGACGCGGACGGGAGCGGTGCTATTTCATCAGAAGAACTGGGTCAAGTAATGCGATCGCTAGGCCAGAGTCCTAACGAAACCGAGCTGCGCGACATGATCAAGGAAGTAGACGTAGACTTGTCTGGCAGTATCGATTTTGATGAATTCAAAATGCTGATGGTGTCGCAGCAAGGCGATCGCCAGAGTCGTCTCAAAATGGCATTTAGTGTATTTGATGAAAACGGTAGCGGTCAAATCACCAGAGACGAGCTGCACGGAGTGATGAGCCAGTTTGGGCTGACAGACCAAGAGCTCGATGAGATCATCAAAGAGGTAGACCATGACGGCGATGCCTCAATTGACTTTAAGGAATTCTGCAAACTGGTACCGGATGAGTCAGAGCTCACAACCGGATATCAAGACTCACCCGTTCCGGTTGTCAGTACACAGACAACCGAGATTTCAGACAGTACAGCCGCTGCGATCGCAACTACAGCAACTGCGATAGATGAGGCAGCTTCTGCCACTATTGAACCTAATCTAGAAGAAGCACCCACCGATAGCAATCCAGAAATAGCGCGGCTAAAAGAACTACTGGCGCAACACCCACAAGCTGAGAAGAAGCGCGGTACGTCCCGCTTGCAGATGCAGATTGGTTTGTTTCGTCTGATCCAGGGAGCAGCCTACCGCTGCTTCCGCGAGAGTTTTTCCGCCAACCACGAGACTCACCTGCGCGTGAGAAACTTGCCATACAGAATCGTTGATTTTGTACAATTTGTCAGGAGTGCGATCGGGCTTTATAAAGGATTGGGTGTAGTAGAGTCGGCGTGCAACCCTGTACTGGATGCAGTAGTGAAATCGATCGAAGATGAATATGCCAGACTACAAGATCGCATCAAAAACTGGAAGACTATAGAAAAAACTCCAGAAATGTTGGCAGAACAAAAAGCCATGTTGGAGGCGCGGGGTAAGTCTGCAACTGCCAAGGAAAAGTTTGCGGCGGGAGTCGAGTTTGCAATCACCATCAAGAAGAAAAGTCTTAACTTGCGTGACATCGCCGAGGGTGTGCTTGCCATCAACGAACTCAACCGATTGAGAAAAATGGAGCTGAGTGAGGAAATGGCACCGCCACCAGCCAAATCTGAGGGAGATCCAAAAGAGTACCTGAAGAAGTGGAACCGCGTCATCCTCTCGGATGCCTCAGAGGAAATCGATGGTGCGATGATGCCAGTGGCATATTGGTATGAAGACTTCATGCCGAAGCTGTTGGCTGCCTTCAGCGTCAGCACAGCAGCAGACATCCCCTTCAATACGGTGCCTGACGAAGCGGCTTTAAACCAGTGGTACGAAGCTACCAAGGCGTCAGGGGAATTTGGGCGCTATGGGGCGGATGTTGCAGAAGGCTTTCCCAAATGCGCTGCAAAACAGAAGCTAATGCTCAAACAGGCATGGCGCTTGACGCACAACTACCTGAATGGGGTACAGAAACGGCGGGAACGCTTGGAGTTTGGGCGCGAGTCTGGCGAACTCTCGCAATATGTGTCGTTCATTGACGTGTATATCGATCGCAGTGAAATAAAGAATTCACAAATGCGCGTCAGCTTCCCTTACTATATTGGCCCTGCGGTGTGGCGTTTCTTCCACACTACGGCTGAAATCGTCTCTACCAAGACCCCCCAACAGCAAAAAACTCTGGTGGCAATCTTCAAAGACTTTTTCAAGCTGTTTGCCACTATGTATCCCTGCCCCTACTGCCGCCACCACCTCAACGCCTATGTCGTGCAGAATAAAGAGGTGGAAATGTACCCTGTAGAGTACCTCGTGCTTGGGCGTGACCCGCGTCTGAATAACTTTGAGGTATCAATGGAGGCGAAGCTGTCCACTGTAGTAGATGGCGATTCTCTGCGCTTATTCTTCTGGAAGCTGCACAATACTGTCTCCTCATCAATTGCGCGATCGGAGGAGTGGTATCACAAGGATGAGAAAGCATTCTATACCACCCGTTATTGGCCCAGCATTGACTCTGAGCTAGCACGAGCCAAAGCCCTCAAACACATTAGCATTGCCACCGATCGGATGTACCGCCTCTACGGTATGCTCAAGCCCGCGGCACGACTGACAGGGGTGAGAGCAACTTTGCAAAAGCTGCTGGATAAGAGGGATGAGGAAGGCATCAAGGAGGCTTGCTTAGTTGCCCAAGATTACATCAAGGAGTTGGAGGAGGCGATCGTCACCGGACAATTCCTACAAGACACATATTACTTTGACGCTGACCTTGTGGATCAAGCTCCAGTCTTTAGTCCTGAAGAAGAGGAGTTTGCTCGCAGCGGTGTGTTCGTCGAGGTTGCTTAGATATCAGTCAGTAAAAAGTTAAGTTGAAAAGCTTAACTTTTTACCACTTCAAAATTTCGAGAGAATCAACAGTATCACTGCCCTGAAATTACTGTGTTTGCAGAGTTTTTTTTTGCTAATTCGTTTGCGGGAATGCACCAAAAGGACGATCGATGGTGAAGATTAATACTGATGCGTATATGCAGAGATTACAGCAAGCTTTTCAGGATGATGGGGAAAAATACTGGGAGTAATATCAAATCTGAAGACTAACTTTTTTCATGAATCGATCGAGTAGTGCGATCGCTGAAACCCTCTTTTGCTCCCCCTTTACCAGAAGAGTTGACAAAGAACCTATCTTGTGGTGAGGTGGCAGTGCTGAACTTGCAGAGCGAAAGTATCAATTTTTGATTTGGAAAGTGGGACGGCGCGATCAGTTTATATTACCCAACAGTCGGTGTGGGGGGTTGGAAATCTAAAGTTTGAGTCTACCATCGGTCATTTGCCCCACTCTAATTGATGGCCCAATGGAAAATTTTCCATCACAGGCAGGGAATACAGTCAGCGCCATCATACCAGAAGCAATCCAAACGGCAGGACAAGGGCTACATCCCTTAAGCATTTTTGACTCTGCCGAATTCTGGTAGATTATGCGGTAAAATTATATTTGCAGGAGCAGGCTGCCTAAAAGCTTTACTCTAATGTTAGATAGCATTAAATCTAAGGCTGCCTGGGGCTAATTTATAAAAAGTATTGAAATAAAAAAAGAAATGCTTATGACAATAGATATCGATATTTTAGAAGATGAAAAGGTAAAGTGCTACTCTTTTATGGTACAGCTAAGTGTTGAAGATTATCTCAACATGGTAAGTAGAACATTTGAAAATAGAGGAGGCTTAGAAGGACAAAGAGATACATTAAAAACAACAACAGCTATTCGGATTCGCAAGAGAATGGTTCAAGATATAGAAGCAGGTGCACTAATTCCACCCATAGTCTTAGGAGTAATCGTGTCGCCAAATACTTTTTCAAAACTGAAGACATTAAAAGACAGAGATTCCTTTTTAGCCTTGATGCAAGAAATTGATAGTGATAGCATCTCTATTATCGACGGAATGCAAAGAACGACAGCTCTACATGAAGCACGAAAGAAGAAAGATATTAGTAAAAACAAAATTCGTATAGAATATTGGATTGCCTCTCAAGTAAATAGTCTTACCTACCGGATGTTAGTTTTAAATACCGGGCAAGTTCCTTGGAATATAAGGAGACAGATTGAAATAGTTTTTAGGTCAATTATTAAAGAATTAAAACAAAAATCTACTTTCGTCGAGATTTTGGAAATAAATGACGAGAGGCGAAGTTCATCACCTGGACAATTTCAGGCTGATAACATTATAGAATTATTTTTAGTTTTTGGGGCAAGAAAAGAAAAAATTGACTTACAGGAGAGGTTAGCAGATGAATTTATGCGACAAGACTTTATAGAATCAGCAGCAAATTCAAATTTCACAAATATATTTTATGAAGTAATAAATTATTTAGGTAAATTTGATCAAGCTATAGCCACATATAAAGATGAAAATTCAGAAGAATATTTTAAAGACGGTAACTTATTCAGAAAAAGTCAACCAGCTTGTGTTGGTTTTGTAACAGCAATAGGTTTGTCTGTACTGGGTAGACCTGGCTCGGATCATAGCTCAGAAAGACAAAATGAAAAATGGAATCAAATTAAAAATGATGCAGATCAAATGTTACAACGTATATCTAGCCATAGTAACGAAATAAGGGATTTTCTAGATTTTCCAACTTTAAATGAATTGATTGGTAAAAAACCAGCTAAGTCTAATGAAAGAGAATTCTTTCTCCAAGCTTTTAAAACCTTAATCGAGGAAAACTTTAAAGTTGACAATATGACTCCGTGTTGGAGAGCTTACTGAAAAGCTTATGCCTAGAAACATGATAGACGCTAACAAATATATATTTGAGGTATTAGCTGAATTTGTCCAAACAAGTGAAGTTGCTGTGCCTGTTTCTAATAATAAACGATGTATTAAGACAAATACTAAAGATAAAGAATGGTTGCAAGAACTCGAAATTATAAACAAGCAGTTAATTTTACCCAATTTCCAAACAGCATCATTTAAATTTAATAGCCAGAAATACTTTGTTGCCGTCGGTTGGCAGAGTAAACAAACTATTGATAGTGATGAAGTTATTGAATTTGTAGAACTGAATGCGGGCATAGTTACAGCATTACTATTTGAACTTAAAATTCCTCTTAGCCATGAAGCAAAACCTTATGATATTGCCGATAAAATTTTATATGATGACCCTATAAACTCAATAATTAAATATGAAGATTTTTCTTTAATAAGCAATTTTTTTGAACCATTTTCTGTCTATCGAATTCAAGAAAATTCTCCTTTTATACAAAAAAATGATATAGATTTAATAAGGATATCAGGCTTCTATGCTTTAAAAAATAGCCAACTAATTGCCTTGAAGTTTTCTAGTAAAACATTTGATAAATTTGAAAATATTTTTTTTGAAGGCTCAAAAAACATACCTTATGAAAATTTATTATTTAGTTTAGTTTCTGTTTCTTGGAAATATTCATTCCTCGATATTTATAGATGTATAGAAATGCTGTTTTCCCTATCATATTTACAAATTTTTCACAAGGAATTGAAGATCGCAGATTCGCTCTTAAAGTTTTCGGCTGATGTTGAAAAGTACATGGGTTGGAAACCTAAAGAAAAAGATGCGGTTAATAAACTAATTAACGAGTCCCCGGAAGAAGCTCGTAAGTTATTGCGAGAAATTAAAAAATTGCTTGATGGTACAGAAGAAGGTAATTGTGGAGATTTTGTTTATAAAATTCGGAATTCTATAGTTCATTTTAGACCAGCAACTCAGTCTATTAATATCGAGGATAATAATTGGGATATGCTAATAAGAGCATCTTTATATATCGTTGAATATTGGTATAAGCAATATGACGAACAATTAACGCTTAGATAGTCCCGCCATCCCTTACTCACCTCTTCAACAATTCCTACTCTTACACTTCAAATATTAGGAAAAATTAACTCATGACCGCCACAATTGCCACCGAATAAAAACTCAAAATTCCCGTTTTAGATGCCGCTTATACCGATACCAAAGGACGAAATGTAGGAAATTTTTTCAACAATCCAGAAATCCTGCGTCACTCGATGCTATATTTGTCACCCCGCCAGTTTTTGCATTTCCCTACTCTTCAAGTTCTAAATAGCGAGCCAAAATCTGTTGAATTTCTGATATTTGCTGCAACTCCAATTGCCCAAGACAGCGCACAAGTCTGCGTTTATCAAACGTCATCGGATCGACACACACGATAAAACTCTCGGTACTCAGACCATTGAGAGTCGAAGGAATCACAGGCAAAACAACAGCTCGTAAACCCTCGTTGGGAACAGCAGAAGTGATGGGTAGAACAGTTACCTTGCTGCGTTGATTAAAAGCAGTTCCTGAAATAATTACTGCTGGTCGAGTCTTGCGGATTTCTGTACCAACTGACGGATCGAAAGTTACAAGCCAGATGCTTCCCAGTCGATAATCGCTGCTTGCTGCCATGCTTCCTCCTCATCGGTTAATTCATCACTTAGTTCATCCAGCAATAAACAAGCTTCTACCATTGCCTGCTGTTCTTGTTGTTTGCGCCACGCTTGCAATAAAAGCTCAACTAGGCGACTGCGATTTTCTACACGCTCGTCAATGTAACGCACTAGCTCATCTGGCAAAGAGATAGATACTTTCATATTATTTATGCCACTTTTAATACTACCAATGGTAGCACAACGCTCGAGCAGATAGCAAGCTGATGAAGTAGAGCAGCAGCAACGCCCATTCCGTCTGATTCCGATATGCCCAGAATCTTACACAAAATTAGCCGGATCTTGATCTCGCCGATGCTTCAGCAGAATCGGAGAACCTTGGCCATCACCCACCAAAGCCGCCGTTTCCTCCAACGCTTCCCTCAATCGCTTGGCCGCGTAGATGGACATATCGCGGGGCACATTCACCCGATCGCGCAAATACCGCAAAGCCGCATCAGAACCAGCCGGCGGCGTACAAACTTCGCCAGTCATCATGAAAGTTAAAGCACAACGCAAAGCCTCATCGAATAAGTTGTCATCAGCAGGATTGACTCGAACGATGTTGCGGTGGTGCTTGATGACGCGGTGTAGTGCTTCAGCGCGGGAGGTTTCCGGTTCTGGATACATCACATCCGGCAGTCCAGCCCAAGGCCCATTATCGACGCGGGCTTTATTGAGTAGCATCTGAGGTTCGCCGTTTTCATAACACCCGCCCATCTGAGGCGGTAAATCGTGGACATGGGTGTGAAAATCGCTTTGGGTGCCGCGATAGGTAGGGTGGGTTTCCATCGCCGCAAACCAGTCAGCAAAGCGCGGGTTTTCTTCCCGCATCGAGTAGCCTTTGTAGTAGTAAAGACTGGCATTCATCCGTTCGACGTAGGGCGTAAAGATGACATCCGCAGTGCCAAATTCATCGAGGAAATAAGGCCCCGGAGTGCTAGCCAGGGCCTTTTCTACTTGGGCGACGACACTGATAAATTGGTTGCGGTTGTGCTGTTCTACTTTGGCTGAACTTGCTGGGTAGCACAGCCAAGAGCACCAGGCCCTAAATAGCAGTCGCTCTAACCGCCGCAGGGGAAGCACTGCGGGGTTTTCCATGCCCAAACCCAAGGGGCCGTAGACTCGTTCGAGGGCGATTAAGATATCATCGCTTTCGGTGATGATGCGGCCGTCTAGTTCGATCGCCGGTAGCATTCCCGATGGCACTTTGCGCTTGTACCAACTTTCCTTTTCCCCATAGCAGAACATAGTAACTTTCTCAATGCGGTAGGGGATTTGTTTTTCTTCCAGCCACAGCCAGATTTTTTGGCAGTAGGGACACCAAGCATGGTTATCGCGGTACAGGGTGACTCGCACATCGGATTCGGTTTTACCGAAGAGGCGCAAGCGGGCTTGGGCGTTCGTTGGCCCGTTGACGCGATCGAGTTCAAAGTCTGTGAGGGCTTCTAGTTCTGTCCAGCTTAGGGGGGTCATGCGATTTTAGATTTTAGATTTTAGATTGGAGAATTGAAGACAGCGACTGCTTCGTGGCAATAATAGAACTTACGCACCAACTCTATCTGTAGGGTGCGCTGTGCGCGCACCTTACCCCTACCCATAACGTATTCAACTATTTTTTGGTCTTAGTCGTGAATAAGATAGTTGGTGCTCAGTTAAAAAAGGCTTTGAGGACTGAAGTCCTCACTACAAACTTAACTACAATTAAGGCGACATTTGGGGAGGGGGTGGGGCGTCTTGAATTTTAGCCAGTGCTGCTTTCATTTCAGGAGTGGCTAGCAACTTTTGGGTATCTGCGATTAAACGATCGCCCCAGAGGTTTTCTTTGAGATATTCTACGGTAGCATAGCGTTTGTCGAGTTTCAGAGCTGCTTCTCCCATCGCTAAGCCTTTTTCTTTGTCACCTTTTGTGTAGAATGCTACTGCTAGAGCTAGCATTGCTTCGGCTGCTTTGTCGTCGATCACGATCGCCTGTTCCCAGCGTTTGATAGCGCCATCGGCATCTCCCATTTCGTATTTGACTAATCCAATATTGTTAATAGCCGGCCACAGGTTTTTTTCTAAAGCAAAGGCTTTTTCGTATTGGGTGATCGCCTGATCAAACCGCTTCAGCTTATAAAAAGCATTGCCTAAATCAAATAATGCACCTGGAGTGTCTGGTTTTAGTTTTAATCCTGCTTGCAAATATTCGACTGCTTTCTCGTAGTTCGATTTCCGAAAGTGAGCTTCTCCCAAGACAAATTTAATTGATGGATTTTCTGGCGACAGAGATTGAGCTTGCCCTAAAGCTTCAATGCCTTTGTCAAACTGCTCGACTTGAAGGTACAAGCTGCCCAACAAAGTCCAAGTTTGAGCATTTTTGGGGGCTAACTGTGTGGCGAGTTCGGCTCTAGGTACCGCTAGTTGGTACTGCTGCAGTCTGGCTAGCTGGACGGCTTCTTCTGCAAGGCTCAAGGCCGTTTGTTCGAGTTGGGCCGAGTCGATTTGCAGGGTGTAAGGCAGGAGTGCCTGTGCAACAGCAGGCTCGGGCATTGCCCCCAAACCGAGTGCGAGTAGCAGAGATATTAAAGGAATGCGATTAGGCACTGTACAGCCCCAGAAAAAAATATAAGGGTTTCTCGATCGCCTATAATAACTCATATTTTTGAGTTTTGATATTGCTTCTTGACTCGCAACACTTCGGGGTTTTCATTTAAATACTTCTCAAATTATGTTTGCACTCAGGATAGCCGTTTTTATTCACTGTTTTAGAGACCACTGAATGTCTCACTAAAAATATGCAAAATTATGAGTTATTATCCATTACTCACAAGTTAAGCTAAAAGCACTATTGTCAATGAGTAAAATTACTCATCTTTTACCTGTTGACCCAATTA
>NZ_JAUBSH010000082.1:0-29264 GCF_036704705.1 Microcoleus sp. K1-B1
GCTAATTTACGATGATTACATTTACGTCCTAGAACTTAACTATACAGAGGCTTTGAGTGTTTTCGGAGATGTCTAATTGTATGGAAACCTTCGCAAATATAGCGCAGCAAGTTGTCAAATAATTTCACAGCATTAGGCTGTGTTAGCATAAAACTAGCGCGATCGGCTAAAAGGGATTGAATCTTATGACTGTAGCGAAAGAACAGATTACTGATAGCGGTAGCAATAGCGGTTTATTGAATTTCCGAATCACTGTCGAACGTCTGATCGAGCTTTTAGATTTAGAAGAAGAGGATGAGTACGGAATTTTAAGACCGACTGAATAGGCTTTCAGGACAGCGATAAAATTGGTTGTTGAGGCCTACGATAGCATGGGAAACTGTTTTCCAAAATGCTCTACAGGTACAGATGACCAAGGCAGTATTAGACTGGCTTGGCAAAATATAAATGCCGATCGGAGAGTATGCTTATTCTGCCCGCACTCTTCTGATGAGAAAGCTTACATTTATCATCAAAACAGTGAGGAATATGCCTCAGAAGATATTACTTCAGGAGCAATTTTAGTTTATTGGCTAGAGTGGTTTAATGAAAAATGAACGATAAATATTCTCGGAGGGTATCAGATGGCAATTCCTTCGTTTCATTTGACAATAAGTTTTGACTTAATATTTCTTTAGCGATCGCCTCCACAACCGGCACACAAACCGAATTCCCAATTTGCTTGTAACTTTCCCCCGCACTCGGATAACTTTTAAAATCTTCAGGAAAACCCATAAGACGGTAACATTCCTTCAGCGTCAACTTTCTCACCATATCTTGCTCAGGAATGTAGATAAAAAACCTGCCCGATGTTTCTTGCGAAGGAATTGTCGGATGCACTCCATCTACCGAATAAATGCGATTAGGCTGTCTGTGAACTCTCGATAAATGTTCTGTATTTGGCCTCACGCCAGTTTTCCAAGTACCTTTATTTCTGTAACCTACAAACAAAAGTCCCGAATCTTGCTTTCTCGGATAATCAATTAAAGTATACTCTGATTTGTCCAATATTTCAAAATCCCCTGTCTCGTCTAGAAATTCCCTGAGTTGCGGAGGAAACTTACTTTTAAGTCGAGAAAAATTGAATTCTTTACCTTTAGTTGCAATAATAAATATTCTTTCACGATGTTGAGCTATCCCAAAGTCTTTAGCATTCAGCATTTTGTAATTCACGCTGTACCCCAACTCTCTAAGACTAGCAATAATTACTTTTAATGTATTTCCCTTGTCGTGATGGATTAAGTGCTTGACATTTTCTAGCACCACTACTTGAGGTTGCTTTATTTTGATAATTTTACAAATATCAAAAAATAACGTACCTCTAGTATCTTCAAACCCCAACTTTTTGCCGCAAATGCTAAAAGGTTGGCACGGAAACCCGGCGACTAAAACATCAAAGTCTTCTAACTCGACGGGATTAATTTTACTGATATCTCCAAAAGGAACCTCACCGAAGTTCTCCGTGTAAACTTGTCGGCATTTGCTGTTAATTTCGCAGGAAAAAACGCATTTAAAGCCAATTTTTTCAAACCCTTGTCTGAAACCTCCAATTCCTGAAAATAAATCGATAAATTTCATTTATAAATTAATGTAAAATATTACTCAAACCATGATAACATATTTTGTTTTTCTCTCTTCTTTTACTCTGCGTTCTCTGCGCTCTCTGCGGTTCATTATATCAAGTTCCACAAGTATTGTGACAGTCCTCAATCTTATACCACTCATTAAAAGTCGCACAACTCCGCGCCGGACACGGCAATGGCCTGTCCCCACAGATATCGCGTAGAATGTCGATCGCCCGAAAATTCCCCCCGCATTCAACCAACCAATGTCCCAAACTTGTCCCGCAGCCGACTAAACTAGAAATAGCAAAAAAAATATAGCTATTGTTTACTTTCTTTCACCAACCATGAGTCAAACCTTGGAAAACCTCACCGCAATCGATGACAACCTATCCAAACGCCACCTCGACCTCGATCCAGGCGGCTACTTCATCATCTATCTCGATCGCGAAACCAGCTTAATTTGTGCCAAACATTTCACCAACATCATCGACGATCGAGGCCTCGCCGTCGATCCCGAAACCGGCAAACCCATCCCCGCCCGCGGCAAAGTAGAACGCACTGAGGCCACACTTTTTACCGGCAGAACCGCCAAAGAACTTTGCGTCAAAATTCTAGAAGAAACCCGCCCCAGCCCGGTGACAATGTTAGATCACGCAGCTTATCTGGGACGGGAATTTGTGCGGGCAGAAATTGCATTGTTGAGCGATCGAGAATACGTTCAAGATTAGTGCAACCGCGCCCGAATTTCTTGACAAAATGGCAACTTATTGCATCTGACAGCAACCGATTACGAAAAACCTTGATACCAGAAATAAGTCACCATCGGAATCACTGTCGCCAATACCAACAGCACAACCACAACAACTGTGGCATTGCCTTGGTCTGTTTCTTCAGCTTTTTTAAACGTGCCTTCAACTTGAATGTTGTCAACAACTTCAGGAGGACCCGGATCGGGTTCGCCCGACAAAACAGTTGCAATGCGCGTACTTGCAGCCGAAAATGCCTCATTGTATTTATTCGCTTCCCGTAGCGGCACTTGCACGGTTTCCCCGGCCACACTCTGGGCAATTTCATCGGTTAGCAGGGATTTCACCCCTTCCCCGGTACGAATTGCCGCGCTGTTGGTAACAGTGTCGAGAACGAGTAAAATTTGGTTAGTCTGGTCTTCTTTTGCGGGAAACCACTGTTCAAACAGTTGGTCGGTGAAAGTGGCAGCAGTTTCACCGTAGTCTAAGCGGTGGATGGTGACAAATCGGACTTGTTTCCCTGTTTTGTTTTCCAGGTTGTCGAGCACGCTGCTGATATTGCTTTCGCTGCTGCGGCTGAGCACGTCGCCTTTGTCGAACACCCAAGTTCGATCGCCCGCCGACAACACCGGCATTTCGTAAACGCCAGTCGCCAATGCCGGCAATACCGCCATCTGGGATGCGATTAGGGCGATCGCGATCGTCGCGGCCAAAGGTTGGAGATATTTTCTCCAGTTAAATAATTGCTTCAGGAGTCTGGTCATGAGGTTAACCGTAAAACTGACTTTTTTCCAAAAATACTATAGAAACCCCCGTAAAATTCATTTTATGCAGGGCAATATTTACAATTAGCTAGTCAGTGGAACTCCCCGCCCGATTATTTTAGGATTCTAACTATGGAACCAGCAGACACTTATAAAGGTTGGATTATTCAATCCCAGAAAGTCTTCTACGTCGAGGTTTGGGATAGCCGCGGCAACCGCCACGTCGCCGTCCAAAATGCCAAGACTGAGGAGGAAGCTTTGGAATTGGCCAAAAAGTGGATAGACAAATATGAGTCAAAACCCGGAAGAATGCCGATCGACGTACCCCATCCTTTCGGAGACATGATCGATATGCCATTTTGACTCAGTTGCCATTTTGACTCAGTTGACTGTTGACTGTTGACTGTTGACTGTTGACTGTTGACTGTTACATTACAGCTTGTAGGGTGCTCTGCTAGAGACAAAACCTCTTCAAATCGAGCAATTATTGCAACTGACGCATCCGAATAATATGCCAGTTGCGTCCAGGAATGCGTTTTTCCTGAGATACAATTACGAAATTCCTCGCAATTTTTGCGTATTTTCCACTAAACTTCGAGCAAATTCATCGAACCTTTCCGACAGTTTTTCATCCAACAATTTACCATCAGGACTAAAAGCTTTCCAAGCTTGTCCGATCGCAATTTGTTCGGGAATTACCCAAGCGTGCACCCATCTCAAAATGGTTCGCAAATCGTTGAGTGCGTTGCTGTTAACTTGCCCTCCCAAAACGCTAATCGCACCCGCAACCTTCCCGTCCAAATGCTCAAAACTCATCAAATCCAAGGCATTCTTGAGAGCACCGCTGACGCTACCGTGATACTCCGGCGTTGCCAAAATCAAGCCGTCGGCTTGCTTAACCGCATTCTGCAGCTTTTCCACATCCGGGTAATCGAGATAATCATTCTCACCGTTGCAGAAGGGCAGATTGAGCGATCGCAAATCGAATATTTCAACTTCCGCGCCCAAGGCCTGCGCCCGTTCTGCTGCCACCTTCAACGCTAACTGGCTGTAGGAGCCAGCCCGCAAACTTCCACCAATGCCGACAATTTTTACCATAAAGCTTAAAAACAATAACTGCTTTTCTAAAGCGTACTCATTACGACTATGATTAACATAGCAAGTTCGATCGGCAACTGTCAATCGATTTTAGATTTTAGATTTACCGACGGAACCCAGAAACCGGGTTGTTTGAGCAAAATCCTTGGTTATAGCCCGCAGATTAGGTAAAAAACCCGGTTTCTTGAGGAGCCGTGGGTAAGTTCAGTGGAGGGGGCCGAGAAACCGGGTTTTTTGAGCAAAATCCATCGATTTGAGATTTGAGATTTTAGATTGACGGAGGGAGCCGAGAAACCGGGTTTTGTGAGCAAAATCCTTGGTTATAGCCCGCAGATTTAGGTAAAAAACCCGGTTTCTTGAGGAGCCGTGGATTCAAACCCCCCCTCTTGAGGGGTTTCTTAAGATGCCCACGAGAGATAAACCCATCCAACACCCGGCATCTTGTTAAAATAAATGAACGTAGCAAACCACAAGCGGTCAATCTTGGCAGTCTTCAACCTTGGGCAAAGCAATATGAAAAATTCTTGGAAACACGCATGGCTGGGGCATCTAGCTGTAAACAAAGACAAGTCGAGCCAGAATCCTAAAAAATCAATTCCAGGACGGAATCTTTGGCGCATCCTGGGCAGTTTGGTGATTTCTCAAGGAATATTGCTCTCGACCCCGGTGTTTGCCGAGAGTGCGCCAAACACCATGAGTTACAGCCAACTCATCGAAAACATAGAAAAAGGGCAAGTCAGTAGAGTCGAAATAGACGAAACTCAAAAAACTGCCAAGGTTAGGCTAAAAAATCAAAAAAGCGATCAAACCCAATCAGTTAGTCTGTTCGACTACAACAACCGAGAACTGTACTCGCAAATCCGCGCCAAAAAGATAGACTTTGAAGTCAAACAAACAGCCGACAACGCCACCGCAGTCAGTTTCGTAGTAAACTTGCTAGTGATTTTTGCAGTGTTCGCAGTGCTGGTGGCAATCGTGCGCCGATCGACCCAATCTCAAGGAAATGCCATGAACTTCGGCAAATCCAGAGCCCGTTTCCAAATGGAAGCTAAAACCGGCGTGATGTTCGACGACGTAGCAGGCATCGAAGAAGCTAAAGAAGAACTGCAAGAAGTCGTAACCTTCCTCAAAAAACCCGAACGCTTCAACGCCATCGGCGCCAAAATTCCCAGAGGAGTTCTGTTAATCGGGCCTCCAGGAACCGGCAAAACAATGCTGGCAAAAGCCATCGCAGGCGAAGCAGCCGTCCCCTTCTTCAGCATCTCCGGTTCGGAATTTGTCGAAATGTTTGTCGGAGTCGGCGCCTCCCGCGTCCGCGACTTGTTCCGCAAAGCTAAAGAAAATGCCCCCTGCATCGTCTTCATCGACGAAATAGACGCCGTAGGAAGGCAGCGTGGCGCTGGTATCGGCGGCGGCAACGACGAACGCGAACAAACTCTCAACCAGTTGCTGACAGAAATGGACGGCTTTGAGGGTAACAGTGGCGTGATTGTGATTGCAGCTACTAACCGGCCCGACGTACTCGATACTGCCCTGCTGCGGCCCGGCAGGTTCGATCGCCAAGTAACGGTAGATTTACCCAGTTACAAAGGGCGTTTAGGGATTTTGCAAGTTCACGCGCGCAACAAAAAACTCGACCCAGAAGTTGCCTTAGACACGATCGCCCGCCGTACTCCCGGCTTTTCCGGCGCCGACTTGGCAAACTTGCTCAACGAAGCAGCTATTCTCACCGCGAGGCGTCGCAAAGACACGATTACTAACTTAGAAGTTCACGACGCGATCGACCGGATCACGATCGGGCTTACGCTCAACCCGCTGCTGGATAGCAAGAAAAAGTGGATGACAGCATACCACGAAGTCGGACACGCCCTAGTCGCGACCATGCTCAAAAATGCCGACCCGGTGGAAAAAGTAACGATTATTCCCCGTTCCGGTGGCATCGAAGGCTTTACTAGCTTTGTTCTCGACGACGAAATGCTCGACAGCGAAGGTTTGAGGAGTCGGGCTTTGCTGTTAAACCGAATTAAAGTAGCTTTGGGGGGACGGGCGGCGGAGGCCGAAATTTATGGCGATGCTGAAATCGACACCGGTGCCGGTAGCGATCTCAAAAAAGTTAGCAGTCTCGCGAGGGAGATGGTAACGCTTTATGGAATGTCGGATTTGGGGCCTGTGGCTTTGGAAAGTCCGAACAATGAGGTGTTTTTGGGTCAAAGCTGGAATTCGCGATCGGAGTATTCCGAAGAAATGGCAATCAAGATCGATCGCCAAGTCCGGGAAATTGCCTTTGAGTGCTACGAAGAAGCTCGCCGAATTATCCGCGAAAACCGCGCTTTGGTAGACAAACTTGTCGAAGCGCTGTTGGATGAAGAAACGATCGACGGCGATGAATTCCGCCAAATTGTCGAGCGGTACACCGAGGTAAACAAAAAAGAGTTAGCACCAACGTAAAGAGTCATTAGTCATTAGTTATTCAAGTTTGTAGTGATGACTTTATTCCTCATTCTCGAAAAAATCAGGACTTTACTCATTACTACAAACCCCAAAAATGACTACTAACTAATGACAAATTAAGATTGTTGCGCGTACATTTCCCGGAGTACCAAAGCCGGGTCTACCCAGCGGCCGCCGTACTTCAATCCCCAGTGCAAGTGAGGCCCACTCGTGCGGCCGGTCATCCCAACTCTGGCAATTCTCGCACCCGCAGGCACTGTTTGACCTTGCCAAATTTGCAAGGTACCTTCGCGATCGGTATAATAACGCCCGCCGTTAGCCGTTAGCACTCGGCCTCTGAGGTGACAGTAGATGTGTTCCCAATTTCCCGATCGCACCACCATACCAGTGCCGCATCTGCCATCTTCCCAAACTTCCACAATTTGCCCGCCCCACCAATTGCGGATATAGCTGCCTTCCGGGGCGGCCAAGTCCAAACCGTAATGAAAATCCCCGCCACGGGGGCCGAAGGGGGAAGTGTATGTTTCAAAGTTTTCGACTGGAAAAGAAGCTTCTTGCCACAAATTACCCGTCGCTACTCTGCTTGGTAAGCCTGACTGAGCTTTGACCACCTGCTGCTGCAAATAAGGGCTGATCAACACAATGCCGATCGAAAGTGCCAGCAGCAGCATCTGTCTGAGACGAAAAAAGCGTTTTGCCGTCAGCGGGCCTCTAGAGTCTTGCAGGATTTTTTTCACGGCTCAAAGTTAAATGTGTGTGGGAGTGTGCGTTGTCTGTTAGGCTCACATCTTGCACCCTTGTCAATAAAGCTTTCAGGGGCGGGCTTTCCGGCCCAACCCCTACTCCCCACAAAAAAATCATTCTTTGTGGAACGGGCCGGAAAGCCCGTTTCTCAGAAGGGTGCAAAATGTAAGTTATGCCAATTCGCTGCAAGATTGGCTTTGAGCTCTACCCGCGATCGCGAATCAGTTTAATAACAACGTGTATCTTACTCCATCCAAAACCCGTGTCAAGGCTTCCGGGTAAATGCCCAGGGGTGATAAAAAAAATTGGAAATTCGTGCTGCGGTTGAATTCGATCGAGCTTTTGCTTGACACTATAGTTAAGTTCGGGGATTTTGGATGCCGTCCGAAATCTCAAATTCATAACAGACATCAAGCAATGCTTACTGAAATTTTTCCCTTTAGTTTTGCCATAGACGCAACTGCGATCGCCGGTGCGTCCTTGTGGTCTTTGGCCCTATACTGGGGCCTGTCGCCCCTCACAGAATGGGTAATCCTGCAACTGAACCGCTGGATGAATTTTGCCGAGAGATCCCTCTACACCTCGGAAGCCGAGTTTGAAAGAACCCGCCAAGCCAGAGAAGCCCAAAATGCGTTTTACGCTTCGCTGTTGAGCATTGTACCCTTTTTGATTGCGGGGGGATTGTGCAATTGGGGCGTCGAATTGTCTCTGGGCACTGGTTGGGCAGTATCTATGGGTACGATCGCCTGTATTGGTGGCGGCGTGTACGAGCTCGGCCGCCGAGACGGTCAATCTTAGGCGATTTTAGATTTTGGATTTTGGATTGGGATTGCTCAAGAGATTCGGACATTTGCCAGCCTCTAGAATGGATGATAATCTCAAATCCAAAACTCCAAGTCTCAAATAACTTTGACATTATAATGTTAATGGATTTGTGACAGATATTTTTTTTGATGAACCGCAGAGGGCGCAGAGGACACAGAGAAAGAGAAGAAAAGAGAAAGGAATAGAAGAGAATAGATGGTGTTCATATTTCTTCTAAGGCTTGCTATAGAGGTGGTCAAACAGAATTAGCCATGTATTTTAACCGTAATTTGACTCAGGATGTTTGCCTAAAAGCCGCAGTTGCCGTTCAGTAGCAGTAGCGATAATTTCGGGGTTAAACTGCCACGGCCAAGGCGAAAATTTCTGCGCGATGTTGCGGTGGGAATAATGCACTTGCAGTAAGTAGCGAGTTCCATCTGTTGTCGTATTTCTGCCGCCGGAATGCCAAATTTCACTGCGGAAAAACAGCACATCTCCTGCTTTGCACAAAACTGGTTCTGGGGAATGTCCGTTCCAAGTTTCTTCCCCGCGGTCTGGTTTTCGACCAGATTTGTGACTACCAGGAATAACGTAGGTAGGACAGAGGTCTTCTGCGATGTCGCTGAGATAGAAATGGGCTGTACAAATCCATACTGGTAGTTGAAAACTGCGATCTGCAAACAGGCTTTCGGGCACGGGTACAAACACCTGATCGACGTGGACGCGCCAACCATCATAACCGGGCCCGCTTTTCCACGCAGTCATGCCGATAATATGGCAATCGCTACCCATTAATGCTTCGGCTAATTCAATTATACCCTGTCGATCGACATAGGAAAGCCACAGGCGATCGCGATTAAAAACGCATTTAAAATGCTGGTTCAATTCACTCCAACTGCTACCATCGAGTCCGAAGGGTTGCAGGCGATCGAGTGCTTCCTTGGCTTGCGCCACTTCCGACGGACTGAGTACACCAGGAATCAGCGCAAAACCATCTTCGCACACCGCTTCTACCGCCCCTGCTGTGTCGAAAAGATCACAAGTCTTTTGCCGATAGCTGAAAACTTCGCTTAACGTACTTGCGTTCATAATTCAAAAAGTAAAATTATTAACTGTTATTAAATTAACACTTATTCTGCTCGATATTTGCATACTATGACACCAGCCACCCGGTTTCTTGGTACATCAAGACTTACACGCAATTTAATTATGTAGGACACGCACTGCTCACATTACGTCTGATTTGGGAATAAATCAAATGAAATACCAACCAGAACCAACATCATTAAATCAAGCCCGCGCCGCCTTCCATAAAATTTGGGGATACGACGACTTCCGACCACCCCAAGGAGAAATCGTCGGTAGTTTATTAGCAGGAAAAGATACAATTATAATTATGCCGACAGGTGGCGGCAAATCCATCTGCTTTCAACTGCCAGCTTTGTTACAAACAGGTTTAACTCTCGTAGTTTCGCCGTTAGTCGCACTGATGGAAAATCAAGTGCAAGAATTGCGCGATCGCAATCTTCCCGCTTCCCTCCTCCACAGCCAATTGCCAACAGCGCAGCGCCGACAAACTATGCAGTCGCTGCAACAAAACAAATTAAGATTGCTGTACCTGTCTCCCGAAACATTACTCAGCAAACCTGTTTGGGAAATTATCAGTCAGCCACACATCCAAATTAACGGTTTAATATTAGATGAAGCTCACTGTTTAGTGCAGTGGGGTGATACTTTTCGACCAGCTTACCGCCGTTTGGGAACAGTCCGGCCGGCTTTGTTGAAAGGTAAACCAGCAAACAGTAAAATTGCGATCGCAGCTTTCACCGCTACCGCTAACCCGGAAGCACAGCAAACAATCAAAAACGTCTTGCAACTGCAAAAACCCGAAGCATTCCTGCTAAGTCCCTACCGTTCTAACCTGCACCTGCAAGTGCAAACAGTCTGGACGCCGAGAGGACGCAAGCAGCAGTTATTAAATTTTATTAAAGCTCGACCAAAACAAGCAGGTTTAGTCTATGTCCGCACCAGAAAAGATAGCGAAAACTTGGCGGATTTGTTGAAAGAAGCAGGTTATGAAACAGCAGCATATCATGCAGGTTTAAGTCCAGAATCACGACGAAAAATAGAAACAGCTTGGCTGAACAATGATATTAAATTCGTGACTTGTACCTCAGCGTTCGGGATGGGAATTAACAAGCCAGATGTCCGGTGGGTTGTTCACTTTCAAGCACCTTTGCTATTATCGGAATACATTCAGGAAATTGGTAGAGGCGGACGCGACGGCAAATCGGCGATCGCCCTGACATTGATTAGCGAACCTACGGGTTTGCTTTATCCCGAAGATAAACAAAGAAAGGAATTTTTTCAAGATAAATTGCGATCGCAATACCGAGAAGCTCAGCAATTAGCCAAAAAACTGCCTGTTAAAGGCGATATAGAAGCAGTTTCCCGCGAATTTCCCGAAAGCGCGATCGCCCTTTCAATCTTGCACAGTAGCGGACAACTAACATGGCGAGATCCTTTTAATTATGCGATTAATAAATCTCCCCAGCAAAAAGCGGAAAAATCAAATTTTTCCGCAGCGGAAGAAATGGCAAAATATCTCAAAGATCGCGAGTGCAGGTGGCAATTTTTGCTGCAAGCTTTTGGGTTTGCCAAGGAAGCTAAATCAATGCGCTGCGGCCACTGCGATAATTGTCGATAGAAAAGACGATTATACTCAAATGACTTAACCACTCCCATCCAAGAAACCGGGTTTTTTACCTAATCTGCGGGCCCAAACGAAATATTGCTGTGAAAAAACCCGGTTTATCGCTACCTGTGCGATCGCGAACTAACTCACAGATGTTATGATGAAGATATTTGCTTTACACACTTGGCAAAAAATAGTAAAAAGTAAATGATAGAAACAGACACTGCGGCACAGATTTACACAGTAGAAAATACAGAGGAATTCGATCGCAGTAATGTCAATCAGCGATTAGATATTTGGCTGTCAAACCAGATACCGGACTTATCCCGATCGCGAATCCAAAGCCTCATATCACAAGGCAATGTCAAAGTCAACGATGAAACCTGCACCTCGAAAAAAATATCAGTAAAAACGGGCGATCGCATCCACCTCACATTACCTGAAGCCCAGCCCACAAAGTTGCAGGCCGAAGCAATTCCCCTCGACATCCTCTACGAAGACGACAGCCTAATTATCATCAACAAACCAGCCGGATTAGTCGTCCACCCAGCCGCCGGACACGCAGATGGTACATTAGTCAACGCCCTCTTAGCCCACTGTCCCCTAGCAGAAATAGGCGGAGTTCAGCGGCCGGGAATCGTGCACAGATTAGACAAAGATACGACAGGTGCGATCGCGATCGCCAAAACCGATATTGCCCACCAACACCTGCAAGCCCAACTCAAAACTAAAACCGCCCGCCGCGAATATTTAGGCATAGTTTACGGTGCTCCCAACACCGAAACAGGCACAATAGACCTACCCATCGGGCGGCATCCCACAGACCGCAAAAAAATGGCAGTAGTACCAGTAGAAAAAGGCGGTCGCCCCGCAGTTACTCACTGGACAATCAAAGAAAGAATCGGCAACTATTGCTTAATGCACTATCAATTAGAAACCGGCCGCACCCATCAAATTCGCGTGCATACAGCGGAGATAAAACATCCCATAGTCGGCGACCCGATGTACAGTTCCAACCGTTCTATCGGCGTCAATTTAACAGGACAAGCCCTCCACGCATGGCGACTGACTTTGCAGCATCCCGTAACCGGAGAATTAATAGAGGCGATCGCACCTTTACCCGATCAATTCAACACCCTGCTAAAAATATTGCGATTGCGGGCTAATATTTGATAATTGCTATAGCAGTCACCAAAGCTGTTATGACAAGTCGCTATCAGGCGTTGAGAATTTTATCTACCTTGATTGCTTTGTTCAACATTCCCTCCAGGATATTGTTTCTACCTTAAATTTTTTTAATAGCACAAGTATCACTTAGATGCTAGTGCAAGTCTGGGATGGTACTGCTGTGTGCAAATTTGTTGATGTCAAACATATCAATGTAGCCGTTTATCTCATTTCTCTCAATCTTATCTACTTTTATAGGTGCGATCGAGTTCTTGCAACCTTGACACCAGATTGCCCAGTTCCAGGACGTAAGCACCCCTAATCTTCTTTTTGTTGATCAAAATCACTTTGGCCTCGCTAAATACAACTACTGGAGTGACCTTGGTTAACTTCTTAGCTTTTTTTATAGCCGTAGCTTGGTTGGCAATCTGTGCCAGAAAATCTTTATCAAAATCTCTCAATTTCCCGTCGTAAGATTGACGCTTGAGCACATCCCCCTCCAACACAACTACGGTTGAGTGAGACTTCACATCAAGGATAAAATTGACTCCTTTAGGCGATCGCAGCCACACATCGATATCGCCTACTTCCGGCAATCTTAAATTGTACTCAGCTATCCATCCAGATTGGATTAGGGACTCCAAAACTTGCTGAGTCTTTTCTTCACCACAGGCCCCTTGGTCAAATCTCTGAGACGACTTCCAAAACGTTTTCCCGTCCTCAATAAATGGAAGGGCGATTAATGCCCCTATCAAAAAAGCCGCGACCAAAAATAAAGGAGAAAAAGGTGCTACCGCGTATACCAGCAGTGGCAACAACACCAACCCTGTTGCGGCACCGTACCTGTATAAGGCTTTGGTACGAAGCTGTTTAGCATGGCGACGCAATGATTTTCCAGCACCTTCGTTATATTGCGGCTGCATAAATGCACCTATGCACTTATAGTTGACAATGAGAAAAGGTCGAATTATTTTTCTTCCTAATGACTAATAACTAATGACTAATGACTAATAACTAATAACTAATGACTAATAACTAATGACTAATAACTAATGACTAATGACTAATGACTAATGACTAAAAATTATGAGTCCCGAGTTTTGGATTCCAAGTTTATCAAAAAACTCAAACCTCAAAACTCAAGACTCAAAACTCTCTCAGCTTAAAAGCCGATCGATTCAGTCGATCGCCCGACACAAATAATCGCATCAGGGCAGCATCAATTACCGGCGACGGGGAACCATCGTGTCGATATTGATATTAGCCAGAGGCACGCGCTGCGGCGGAGTAGCAGGCATGGGCATATTGCGCGCCATACCCAAATAGTTCGACGGATCGCCAGCCTTCGGTTGCTTCTCTTGAGGAACAAAACGGCGCACGCCAGTCTGCCAGATGATTTGCGGGAAGCCAAGCTGCGAACGGTGGTACTCACCGTAGCGGGGCGTCTTCAAGTTGAAAGGAGTGTCCCCTCCAACTCGCTGAGGCAAAATTCGGCGCTGCTGGTAAGGTACGGTATCGTAGCCGAACTTATCCAGGTACTCTTCGCTATTGACCAACTCGTCAATAAAGCCTTGAGGCCCCTTATTGGCTACCACGATCGACCAAGCAATCTTTTCGCGCTCGCTGTA
This sequence comes from Microcoleus sp. K1-B1, assembly GCF_036704705.1. Classification (NCBI taxonomy): domain Bacteria; kingdom Bacillati; phylum Cyanobacteriota; class Cyanophyceae; order Oscillatoriales; family Microcoleaceae; genus Microcoleus; species Microcoleus sp. K1-B1. The sequence goes on from NZ_JAUBSH010000082.1 coordinate 13,702, forward strand.
CACATCCCGGCCCAAAATGCGCTGCACGCACATTTCTACAAACCGGTAATTGCTGTTAGTTTGATAATTCCGCTCCAAGAAAGGAGAAGAAGTCGCCAAACCGCGAATAAAGTCCCGCACAGTAATTTGGCCGAACTTGAGTTGCGACTCCAAAGACTTTTGGCGGTTGCTCTTGAGGATTTGGTGTTCGCTGTAAATCTGGCGATATCCAGCCCAAATCAAATTTTCCATGTCTCCAGACGAGAGCACATTTTCAGTTGTGAAAATTCTGGGCTGCTCGTCGCTCCCTGTTTCAAAACCAGCTACGCGCTGGTTTTGGCTTTTGGGGGCGTAGTTTATCAAAGGTAGCGCCACGTTAAAATCTCCGTTATCTCAAATTTCAGAAATAGTTGACACCGTGAGCTGCCAGCATAACGGATACAACTAACCAACATACAGATTAGGGGATTCCCGCAATCTAAATCTGATTTTCCTGAATTTTTGCAACAATCTGTAACATTTGTTGACTTTGGGGAAGTCAGTAGTCAGTGGGCAGTGGGCAGTGGGCAGTCAGCAGTCAACAGTCAACAGTCAGCAGTCAACAGTCAACAGTCAGCAGTCAGCAGTCAACAGTCAACAGTCAACAGTCAACAGTCAACAGTCAACTGCCAAATTACCAACCCAGAGCCGAATAAAACTCGCTGCCGGCCACTTGATCTGCTGCTGCTTCTGATGTTGCATCCGAGTCTGGTTGCACCCGAATTTCGGTACAAAAAGTCGAAGTGCTGAAACCGCCAAAGCGCTTTACGGTACTCGTCCGCATCCGCACGTTCGGATTAGCAAACCAGAAACGCTCGATCGAACTCATCGTCTCGTATTCGGTAATCAGCAGCAGCCCATCCTCGTCATCCATCTCAAAACGGCCAGCCACCGGCACAATTTCCGCATAGCCCCGTTCGCGCAACATCAAGCCCTGCCGGGGATTTTCAGGATCGGGGACGATCGCGAACACCGTAGACCCTTTATGATTCTCATCATCCTTATCCCACGCCATCGAGCCGTGCCAAGTCACAAAAGCCCCCCCAGCAGCCCGGCTCGGATCGACTTCGTGCATCTTGCAAATCTCGGCCACTCGCGCGTCATCCGCACCCAGCGCCGTTACCTGAATATTTGAATCCCCAATCTCCGCTTGGCGGAAAGCGAGGTGGTGAGTGCTGCGCTGAGAACGCCACTCTCCAGCACTGCTTTGAAAAAACTCCATGGCATCCATACGAACTAGCTCCTTTGGCTTAGGCTTCCCTGTCTTTACGCCTTTTTATGATAAGGCTCCCCCCACTTAGATGTACTTTTGCTACACAAATTAGTCTCAAAATGTCTACTTTGGACATATTGTCAAGGGAATGTTATGATAGTTTACAATGTAGGAGACACAACAAATTCTGCGAAACGTCATTCCGATCAATCTCGCATCAATCTCAGCAAACTGGAGGAGCGATTTATGGATATGTCTACAACCAGCCTCAGCATGGAACAGCAGTTCAAACTGCAAGTGCTACGCGAAGAAGTCAAAAGGTTAAGCCAAGACCAAGCTCAGGAATACTTGCTCGAAGTTATGCGACAAAACATGGTTAAAGAAAACCTGTTAAAGCATTGGATGAAGAATATGTGAACCCTTCGATCATTTCTTCACAAAAATCAGTGGCTTGTATCTGCAAAAAGTGCGATCGACTCACATCTTGCACCATTGTCAAGAACAGGCAAGATGCCTGTTCCACAAAGAGTGAATTTTCTTGTGGAACAGGCATCTTGCCTGTTCCTAAAAAGCTTATTGAGAATGGTGCAACATCTCAAATCCAGCTTTTAATCATAAAATCCAGAATCCCGCTTTCTCCAAGAAAGCGGGATTCTCAATTGACAAAAGTTTTACGCAGTTTTTTTTGTCGCTACGATACTCAGCAAATTACAGCAGATTGCAGGTTTATGAGGTACACGGGGCAATCCCATGCCCCATGCCCCATGCCCCACGCCAGACTGTACCTCATATTGCTAAAAACTGCTGTAAATGTTTTTAGTCTCAAGCGAGAGAGACGATAGTTTGTGTAGCGACAAGTTTCAACCTGTCGGGGCTCAACCAAAACGGCCGCTGACATAATCTAAAGTAGACTCTTCCTTCGGACTTTGGAAAATTATCTCAGTCTTATCACACTCCACAAGATAGCCAAACCGCTTCCCATCGTCAGAAAGTTTAGCATTGAAAAAAGCAGTCAGGTCAGAAACCCTAGAAGCCTGCTGCATATTGTGAGTAACAATCACAATCGTATACTTCTCCTTGAGTTCCCGCATCAACTCCTCAATCTTAATCGTAGAAATCGGGTCAAGAGAAGCACAAGGTTCATCCATTAACACTACATCAGGATTAATCGCGATCGCCCTAGCAATACACAAACGCTGCTGCTGGCCACCGGAAAGAGAAAAACCGCTTTGCTTCAACTTATCCTTCACCTCATCCCACAAATAAGCTTGGCTGAGCGACTTTTCCACCAGCTCATCCATATCTCCCTTATAATTGTTTACCCTCGCACCGTAAGCAATATTGTCATAAATCGACTTAGGGAAAGGATTCGGCTTTTGAAACACCATCCCAATCTTGCGGCGCACCGCCACAGCATCAATATCAGGATCGTAAAGATTTTGACCGTGGTAATCAATTCTCCCCTCTAAACGAAAACCGCTCACTAAATCGTTAAGGCGGTTAAAACATCGCAAAATTGTACTTTTACCGCAGCCAGACGGCCCAATCAAGGCAGTAATGCGATTTTTAGGAATCTCCATTGAAACATTTTTAACCGCGTGAAAAGCGCCGTAAAAAATATTGATATTTTCTGTCCGTAAAACTGTTTCCGTTTGCTTGTCTAAATCCATCATCATACAGGTAAGTATCCAATCGAATTTTACAAATTAAGCCAAAAATGTTATTGGTTATTGGTTGTTAATTATTGGTTATTAGTCTGACCCAGCGACTAACTAATAACTATTAACTAATAACTAATAAATAATGACTTCAATAAACTTTTTGGCGAGTAGCCCAGCGAGAAAGAATACTCGTCAGCAAAACCATAATCACCAAAATCAAAGATGCCGCCCAGGCCAATTCTTTCTGTGCCTTAAAAGGAACCGTTGCAAAGTTGTACACCAAAACCGAAAGACTCGGAGTTGGCTTATCAAATCCTCCCGGCCAAAAAGGCGAATTGAGCGCTGTGAAAATCAAAGGAGCAGTTTCTCCAGCAGCGCGGGCAATTGCCAGAGTCACACCCGTTAAAATAGCCGGAATTGCCGCAGGCAAAACCACCTGCAACACCGTCTGATAATTAGAAGCACCCACACCAACCGACGCCCATCTAATATCTTGCGGGACGATTTGTAGAGCTTCGTCAGTAGTCCGCACAATCGTGGGCAACATCAGCACAGCCAAGGCCGCACCCCCTGCAATTGCCGAAAAACCTCCCATATTTACCACGAACAAACCGTAGGCAAATACCCCGGCAATAATCGAAGGAACGCCGCTGAGGACGTTAGTAGCAAAGCGTACCCAGCGAGCTACTTGGCCGCTGCTGAACTCCGACAAATAAACTGCTGCCAATACACCAAAAGGAACAGCAATTAAAGAAGCAATTCCCACCGTCATCAATGTACCGAGAATTGCATTAGCAATACCGCCTCCCGATAGTCCGGGCGGCGGTGGCAGCTTGGTAAACAAGTCTAAATTCAGGCGATTGAAACCTTGTACGGTGACATAGGAAAGAACTGCAAACAAAGGCAGCAGAGTGATAGCCAGACTAGCTCCAGCCAGTACAGTCATCCCCAGACCAAACAGCGCTTGCGGGCTGTTTTTAACCTTCTTTAAACTGCCTGTTTTCGATACCAAATGATTTTCATCGGAGACGCTATTTGACATAAACTAAAACTATGTAGGAAATGGCGGCTAACTTCTAGTTGTACTTCGCTCTGACTTGAGAAACAATCCACTCTGCCAAAATATTAACAATCAGTGTCATAATAAACAGAATTAGCCCAGTGTACATCAGAGCTGCTACTTGCAACCCAGAGGCTTCCGCAAACTGATTTGCCATCAGAGAAGCAATAGTATTTGCCGGAGCTAGCACAGAAAGACTTAACTGATTGGAATTGCCAATTAACAGAGTTGCAGCCATTGTTTCTCCCATAGCGCGACCGAGCCCAAGCATAATTCCGCCGACAATGCCGGAAAAAGCCGCCGGTACGAGCACTCTAAAAATTGTTGTCCAGCGAGTAGCTCCTAAACCTAGAGATGCTTGCCGCAATTCGGGCGGGAGACTTGCCAAAGAGTCGCGGGAGATAGCAGTAATAATGGGCAAAGTCATGATTCCCAAAATTACTCCGGCTGGTAACATTCCCGGCCCCACTGGCGAGGTGCTAAAAATCGGCAGCCATCCGAAAGTGCCGTTGAGAAACTTGCCGAGAGTGGTAATCATGGGAATCAATACAGCAATTCCCCACAAACCGTAGACTACGCTGGGAATGGCGGCTAAAAGTTCTACTAAAAAAACTAAAGCTGTACGCACTGGTAGCGGCAGAAAGTCCTCGCTCAAGAAAATGGCAGTCCCTACTCCTAATGGTACTGCAATTAGGAGCGCGATCGCCGAACTGACGATCGTCCCGTAAATCATCGGCAGCGCACCGTACTCTTCTTTAACCGGATTCCAGCTACTGCCAAACAGAAATCCCAAACCGTACTGTTGAATCGCCGGTAAAGCCCGATAAGCAACGGTGAGCGCGATTACCAGCAATATTACACCAACTCCTATGCCCAAAATCCGCGTCAGCCAGATAAAGCCTTGGTCTAAGGATTTTTCTGCCCCAGAGCGCGATCGGCTCTGTGATTGAGCGCTGTTATTATCTGAAATCATAGAAAAAAAAACCAAATATATAGTAGCGGAAAATAGTCTGTTTCGGAAAAAGCTAGAAGGAAGCAGAAAGAAAGACGATAAATAAAATCACAGAGGGGCGGGTTTATCAATCCCCTGACTTTTCAACAAATATTTCTGGTCAAACCTGACCATTGTATTTTGAAAGATGTAAATGGCGATTTACCGTTGGGTGGGGCGGGTTGATCAGATTATTGATTTTAGGCCATTATTGTCGGTGAACCCGCCCCTTGTATCTACAGAAATATCTCTCTTGCTTTTTTCTTTCCCCTTTTTTCCAACAGTCAACAGTCAACAGTCAACAGTCAACAGTCAACAGTCAACAGTCAACAATTACTATTTGGCAACCTCAATCTTGTAGTCTGGGCTGATGCCGTCAGCGGCCGCGGCTACTTTTTCTTTAACGTTTTGGGGCAGAGGAACGTAGCCCAATTCAGGGCTGACCTTTTGACCTTCATTCAAGCCGTATTCAATCATGGCCTCGATTGCTTTAGCTTTGTTGGGGTCAGTAACTGTTTTGGGGACGAGCATCCAAGTGTAGCTAACAATAGGATAGGATTCTGCCCCTTCGGGATCGGGAATGAACGCCCGGAGATTCTCCGGTAGTACCACTGCTTCAAGGGTTTTTGCCCCCACTGCGTCGGTGTACACTACAAAATTGCCGGCTTTATTTTCCAGGGCAGCAAACTTGATATTGTTGTTTTTGGCGTAGCCGTACTCAATGTAGCCTATAGCGCCAACGGTTTGTTGAATAGAAGCCGTGACACCTTCATTCCCCTTGCCGCCAACCTTACCGGCAGGAGGCCACTCTACTGTCTTGCCTTCCCCTACTTTTTCTTTCCATTCTGGACTGATGGCGCTGAGGTGTTTTGTGAATACGTCTGTCGTACCACTGCCGTCAGAACGGTGTACAACTGTGATATTTTGGTCTGGCAGTTTAGCGTCCGGGTTAGCAGCAGCAATTTTGGGGTCGTTCCACTTGGTGATGTTCCCCAAGAAGATATCTGTGTAAACGTCTCTTGGCAACTTCAGTTCGGGTACGTCAGGCAGGTTGTAGGCGAGCACGATGCTACCAGCCGACATCGGCAGCAAGAGCACGCCTTTGTCCGCTGGCACCTTCCCAATTTCGTCGTCTTTCATTGCGGTGTCGCTGGCTCCAAAGTCTACTGTACCTTTGGTAAACTGTTCGACTCCGGCACCGCTGCCCACTGACTGATAGTTGATCTGTAATTTTGGATTGGTTGTGTTGAAATCTTGAAACCAGCGCTGGTACAGGGGTGCTGGGAATGACGCGCCGGCACCCGTCAGGGCTACGTCTGAGGCTAGGGCGAGTTTGGTGTTTGCTGCTGTGCCGGTGGCTGCAACGGGGCTAGCTGCGGTGTCGCCGGGGGTGGGGCTGCTGCCTGTGGTTGTGGTCTCGCCGCCGCAAGCTGCTACACTGAGGGCGATCGCCATAGCGGAAATTGCAGTAGTCAAACGGTTTGAATTAATCAAGTTAAGACGAAAAAGCATAGGTATACAAAAGCTGCGATCGTTATATGGGTGTCCCGCATCAGCATAGCGCGCAAAAGTAAAGGTTAGGTTAAGAATCTTTACACTTAATCCCAATTTAATATTAATTAATATTATTAATGTTATTAATGAACTTGACAATTGTGACGTTATAAGATATATGGCAGAGAAATAGCTACGGAAACAAGCAGTCGATCGCCCGATCGCGAAAAATTCCCATTAAATTATCACAAGATCCAGGCTTGAGAGCCAGAAAACCATACAATGGTGGTTATTTTGACAGTAGTGCTAGTATTAAGAATTTAAAAGCTGCGGGCATTGAAGCTGGCATCTGACAAATGCCTTCTGACGAATGCTGTTTGATGATATAGCAACCGCCCTCACGGTTAGGACGTTCTTAATTGCACAAACATAAACGGTCGATTGCAACTTCGGTCTTCCTTCTTTCTTCTGCTATAATGCCTGCTCCTATTGAATTAATCTGGGCTGTTATTGGTTTGCTTCTGACGATAGGAGGCACTTTTTTGCCTGCATCTGTCACAATTCCGATCGGGTTGTGGGACGATCGAGGACTTCAGGCTTACTCTTTAGGTGTTACCTATCAAATTGGAGCCGTCTTGCTAGTAGGCTGCATGGGGGGGAAAAATGCTGCGGCTCTCTCGCAAATTGCCTATTTGGCATTAGGATTAACTTTGTGGCCAGTTTTTTCTCAAGGCGGCGGCATCGGCTATCTCAAAGAAGCGAGTTTTGGGTATTTGCTGGGTTTTGTGCCTGGTGCTTGGGTATGCGGCTGGGTGGCTTTTAAGGTGGCTTCGCGGCTGGAATCTATGGCTTTTAGCTGTTTGTGCGGTTTGTTCACTGTTCACGCGATCGGCTTAATTTATCTAATTTTTACTTACTGGCTGCCTCCGGCAAAAAAAACACCTTTATTCGATGAGATTCTTAAATATTCGGTTTATCCCCTGCCGGGACAATTGGCGGTAGTTTGTGCGATCGCAGTGCTGTCATTTACTTTGCGCCGCTTGATGTTTTATTAATTGCGAAGGAAGTTCGGCAACGAGCAATGTACGGGATGTAACGGATGTAACGGATTTCAGGAAGAAGGAAGTAAGGAAGGAGGAAGAAGGACGAAGGAAGAGGTAACTGGTAAGTGTGCAAAATAAGGTTATACTATCATTGCCCAACGGGAGATTCATCGCGCTGCGGCTGGGATTGCTTTTATCCACTGCATTCTGCTCGCAATGACAAGTGAGATTGCAGTAAATTATCTCATGCCCGATGCCCCATTTTCTATTGCTTAATTCATGCGTTTTAAAAGAAATCCCTTGTTCTGGGTTGCTGCTGTTATCAGTTTAGTTTTAGACCACCTGACTAAGTTTTGGGTGGTACAAAATTTTGACTTGACGGTTCCTCCGCAGACGCAGCCGCTGTTACCTGGGGTGTTTCACTTCACTTATGTTGTTAATACTGGTGCCGCTTTTAGTCTGTTCAGCAATGGCGGGGCGATTTGGTTGCGCTGGCTGTCTTTGGGCGTTAGTGTGGGATTGATTGTGCTGGCTTGGTTCGGGCCGCGAATTAACCGCTGGGAACAAGCTGGCTACGGTTTGATTTTGGGGGGAGCACTGGGGAACGGGATCGATCGATTTGTTTCGGGCCATGTTGTAGATTTTATCGATTTTCGGCTCATTCGCTTCCCCGTATTTAATCTAGCCGATGTGTTTATTAATGCTGGGATTATCTGTTTGCTGATTGCAACTTTTCACAGTGCACCGCCGCCGAGAAACCAAGACGATGGCGATTCTATTTCAGAGTAACTTTCAACAAGTCAATCAATTTTAGATTTTAGATTTTCGATTAACCACCCACGGGTTGTACCGTTCTCAGGTTTATCGGATGCCGAGCTTTTTTTGCTGATCCATTGATGAATCCGGCGGCCTCACAAGCAATTGCTTTCGGTCATTTGTCAGTTGTCTGTTAGCAGAAGGTCTAGGTGTCAACTTCAGGTTAGAGTCATTTATGAGCTATAATTAGATTTTTTATTGCTAAGGCTAAACTTGCCCGCGATCAAAAGCAATTTGGTCACAAACTCCCGGATTTATCCGTAGGATAAATTCCCTAATCTAAAATCTAAAATCTAAAATCGGATGACTCCTAATCCATTTGCTCAAGAACGCTTACTATTTGCTCCAGCAACCCCCGATGCTGATGCTATCCCGACTATTTTTGCTTTTCCCAACGAGTACACGGTAGGTATTACCAGTCTCGGCTATCAGATAGTGTGGGCAACTTTGGCTGTGCGATCGGATATTGAAGTCAGCCGTTTATTTACTGATATCCGCGAACAACTTCCCCGACATCCCGAATTACTGGGATTTTCGCTTTCTTGGGAACTAGACTATGTAAATATTCTAAATTTATTGGAATCTCTAGAAATTCCGATTTGGGCGTCAAAACGAACTGATAATCATCCGATCGTATTCGGCGGTGGCCCGGTTTTTACGGCTAATCCAGAACCTTTTGCCGATTTTTTTGATGTGATTTTGCTGGGAGATGGCGAACATCTCATAGACAATTTTATTGATGCTTGTAAAGAAGTCCGTACCGCCGATAGAAAAACTAAATTGCGGCATTTAGCCCAAGTTCCGGGAGTTTACGTCCCCAGTTTGTACGAAGTAACTTATCTGGATGCGACTGAGGGGATTAAATCGATTCAGCCTGTCGATTCGGGAATTCCCAGTATGGTGGAAAAACAGACGTACCGCGGCAATACTTTATCTGCTTCTACTGTGGTGACAGAAAAAGCTGCTTGGGAAAATATTTACATGGTGGAAGTGGTTCGGAGTTGTCCAGAAATGTGCCGTTTTTGTTTGGCAAGTTATCTGACTTTGCCGTTTAGAACTGCGAGTTTGGAGGATTCGTTAATTCCGGCGCTCGATCGGGGTTTAGCTGTGACTAATCGTTTGGGTTTGTTGGGTGCTTCGGTCACTCAGCACCCGGAATTTGAAGCGTTGCTGGATCATTTGAATCATCCGAAATACGACGGCGTGCGGCTGAGTCTTTCTTCGGTAAGGACAAATACGGTGACAGTTAAGCTAGCAGAAATATTGACAAACAGAGACAGCAAATCTGTCACAATTGCGGTGGAAAGCGGGAGCGATCGCCTCCGCAAAATCGTTAACAAAAAACTCACCAATGACGAAATTATTCAAGCTGCTATCAATGCCAAGGCTGGAGGATTAAAGGGAATTAAACTTTACGGGATGGCGGGAATTCCCGGCGAAGAAATGGAGGATTTAGAGGAAACGGTGGCGATGATGCGGGCGATTAGAAAAGCTGTTCCCGGTTTGCGGTTGACTCTGGGATGCAGCACTTTTGTCCCGAAATCTCACACTCCTTTTCAGTGGTTTGGAGTGAATAAAGATGCGGAGAAGAGGCTGAAGTTTTTAGATAAAGAATTGCGTAAGTTGGGTTTAGAATTTAGACCTGAAAGCTATAACTGGTCGGTGATTCAGGGTTTGTTGTCAAAGGGCGATCGGCGGTTGTCTCGGCTGTTGGAATTAGTGCGGCATTACGGCGATACTTTGGGCAGTTATCGACGGGCTTTTAAGGAGTTGCGGGGACAGTTGCCGGAGATGGATTTTTATGTTTTTCAAGAGTGGGAATTGGAGCAGGTTTTGCCTTGGAGTCATTTAAAAGGGCCGCTACCGGAGGCGACTTTGAAAAAACATTTAGCGGAGGCGATGAGTCATACAACACGACAGCCAAATCAAGAATGTGAGAATTCACTAAGTCCCGTTTAGTAAATTAGATTATAATAGTCTCATGCGTGTCATTAGCCGAAAACGACTAAAAGAATTTTGGGAAACACACCCCAATGCTGAAACAAGTCTGTTGCTGTGGTATCAGCGTAGTTGTGATGCTGAATGGCAAAGTTTAGTAGATATTCGTAAAGTATTTCCTTCGGCTGACTTAGTAGGTAACTTTACGGTATTTAATATTGGTGGCAATAACTATCGGTTAATTGCTTTTATCGACTATGAATACCAGATAGTGTTTGTCCGCTGTGTTTTAACTCATGCAGAATATAATAAGGAGAACTGGAAAAATGACGACTGGTTTAAAAACTCCTAGTAGCTACTATATCGAGATAATCACAACTTTTCCACCGCGTCCCATTACTTGTGAAGCTGAGTTGATTGCTACACAAAATCGGATTGATTCTATTGTGAGTCGGAGCAATCTCACGCAGGACGATCGGGATTACTTAAACGTGTTGGGTACTCTTGTTTATGATTACGAACAAAAACATGAGCCAATGCCAGTCTTGAAAGGTATCGCACTACTGAAAGCATTGATGGTTGAAGACAATATTCAAGAAAAAGATTTGGTTGATATTTTTGAATCCGAGTCTTGGGTATCTGAGGTGATGAATGGAAAGCGGGAACTGACGGCGGGTCAAATTCACAAGTTAGCTAAGTTTTTCCATCTTTCCCCTGTGGGATTTCTTGAGTATAATTAATTGCCAGGATACTGGGATGAGTGACGCACTATAATATAATTATGCCCGAAGTCCAACCGAGAGAAATTCAGCGTTATACGACGCCAGATAACAAAGTGCCTTTCGATTAGTGGTTTGATTCGCTGAGAGATATCAATGCTCAAGCCAAGATTATATCTAGGCTTAACCGAATTGCTGATGGTAATTTAGGAGATTATCGATCCGTGGGGGAAGGCGTATGCGAACTCAAAATCAATTATGGGCCTGGCTACCGCATCTATTTTGGACAAATAGGAATAAAAATTGTGATTCTCATCTGCGGAGGCGATAAAAGCACTCAAGACAGAGATATCCGCCAAGCTAAAGAATACTGGACAGATTATAGGAGTTAAGACAATGCCTAAAAGCCTACCTTATCATCCGTTTTTGATTGAATCTCTGAGAAAAAACCCGGCATTGTCAGCCGCCTATATAACGGCGACATTAGAGGAGGAAGAGCCGGAAGCTGAACTGCTAAAACGAGCTCTCAGCGATGTAGCAGAAGCTTTGGGTCAACCAAAAATGACTCCTGAACAATATGAATTGCACTTAAAAAAACTGGATGAATTGCTGTCGCAGCAAGGAAGTGATGCGATTTATAATCTGGGAACTTGGCTGAATGCTTTGGGATTGAAACTAACAGTTGCTGTTTGTACTGATACAGAGGATAATACTGCAAATGCTGAAACGCGATCGGAAATAACTGTTTAACTTAAATCTAGAAAATGCCTAATTTTCGATATTCATCCCTAATTAATGCCACCGTTGAAGCAGTCTGGAACTTTCACGAAAGGCCCGACATTCTGCAACTTTTGACTCCGCCTTGGCAACCGGTGAAAATCATTCGCCGCGAAGGGGGACTCGATGTGGCTGCTGTATCAGAATTTCGCCTGTTATTGGGGCCGATTCCTGTAAAATGGGTGGCGACTCACACTGAGTGCGAACAATATCGCTTGTTTGTGGATGAACAAACTGAGGGGCCGATGGCACGTTGGGTTCACCGACACGAGTTTACAGCAGAAAATGGCAAGACTAGATTGACAGATGCGATCGCATTTTCGATACCGGGCGGCCCGATTGTCGATTTGCTGTTAGGTTGGTGGGTGGAAATGCGGTTAACAGATATGTTTCGCTACCGCCACGAAGTCACAAAAAGAGAGTGCGAGAAAAATGCAAACAACGGCTGAATATTACTGTGCTTTCTGCGGCGAACCGAGTACAACTTTTGTTGATATCAGCGGTGGTATGGAGCAATCTTATATCGAAGATTGTCAGGTTTGCTGTCGCCCGAATGTTCTGTATGTCAGAATAGATGAAGATACCCTGGATATTGAAATAGATACTGACTATCAAGAATAAGTGACTATAAAGATGTCGGAATTGCCTTTGATGCTGACTTGGTAGAATTCATAAATCTTGAAGCGGCTGCTTCTACGAAAGCCTGAAAAATTCGAGAGTTTACCGAACAGTTTGGCGACATTTCTGGGTGCCATTGAATTGCTATCATCCAAGGGTGATAGCAGTGCTCCATTGCTTCTACCAAAGTGTCAGGTGCATCGGCTACTACTTGCCAATCGGATGTTACCTTTCGCACTGCTTGATGATGCCAGGAAACAACTGTTGTTGAAGTTTTTCCCATAATTTTTGCTAGCCGACTGGTTGGCTCAATTTCAATGGTATGCTCGATCGCACGTGGCGGAATTCCCGATCCGTGATTAACCTCATCTCCGTAAGCATCCGGTACGTGAATCACCAAACTGCCGCCGCTGGCTACGTTCAACATTTGCATTCCCCGGCAAATCCCCAACACAGGTATGTCAGCCTTCAAAGCTAGCTTTGCTAAGCTTAATTCAAAATTGTCGCGTTCTGCATTAACCGAGTAAACTGTGCGATCGACATAACCGCCATACAGTTCGGGGTTGATATCTCCGCCCCCGGAAAAAATCAAACCATCTACTGCATCCAAAATACTAGCCGGATCTAATTGATTGGGCGGCAGTAAAATCGGAATGCCACCAGCCGCCTGAACTGCATCAATATAAGTTCCATTTAAGCGATATTCGCCTGCTGGACAGCGGTTGTATGTTGTGATGCCAACAATAGGAAATTTTTTCATTTGCTAGAGACTGGGAGATAATTATTTACATTCATACTCAGATTTGGCACTATTTGTAATCAGTGTTTCATGGGCGGGCTATAAGCCAACACTACAATAAAACTTACTTACTTATTCCGAAACAGGCATCTTGCCTGTTTCTTGTCTGATTACTTGTGATGGATTTCTACATTAAACTGAAAATTACCAGCACTGCTGTCTAATTTGTAACAGTTTTAGTATTAGTTTCCGGCAGCGGTTTGCGCGTACACAGATAAGCCAACGGCCCGAACAGCGGCACTAATGTTACTGCCCAAAATGCTGTAGAGTTCTGCATTCCTCGGCGCGCCATATCGTCTCCTAATAAGGCAGGAAATAGCAGGCAAAGCATACAAAAATCTAAACTCATTACATGGATAAAACGGCTAGTCTGCCACTGCCCAATAAAATCAGACCAATCGCCGTTTTTCAAGCCAAAGGCAACTAAACCAACAGCACCTAATGTTAAGAAAATTCCAGTAAAACGGGAGTCTAATATCTTTAAAAAGATATTTTTTTGACCGGGAAATTCTGGATTAGGTTCGCGCAGGGCTAAATAAGGCAGCAAGGCAACAGCGCCGACGCCAAAGGATAAAGTGGCAAATAACCATGCAGGTATTTTCTGGCCCCTGCCGTCAGCAAATAAGACGCAACTGTAGATGAGCGGCCAGACTCCCATGAGGTTGAATAACGCTACAATTAAAGGGTTGATGTCTGCTATTTTGCCTGTGGAAATATTGGTAATTAGTGTGATGGTTTTTTCTGGGCTGTCGGGTGGTGCAAATACAAAGGCGTAGGTGATAAATGCAATCCAAAGCAGCCCAAATCCAATTTTTCTGAACATAGTTAGTTTTTCTGACTTCTGATATTACTATAGCAAGCTTAAAGGGTTTTTGAATAATACTTTTTTTCTTTACCGCAGAGGACGCAGAGGACGCAGAGGAAGAGGGGAGAATATCTGAATGTATTGCTATTTGGTATTGCGGGTTTTGGGTAGATTGCTAAATTTTTGCATAAATTGGCGATCGATCCAATCTTTCCAGTACCACAGCAGCCGCGATTCCCACATGAAAGATCCGCGAGATGCGATCGCCCTTTTATTCCCAGTACCAATTAACCCTAAGTATTGTTCCTGCGGTGCAAAGGGTTTCAGCGGTTTTCCCAATAAAAACTGCTGCAAATTTTCAAACAGCGGTTTGCCCTGACGCACGGCAAACACGCCTGCTTTGGGACGGGGATAATTAACCATCGCAGCGATATCTCCCGCCGCAAATACGTTGGGGTGAGAGACTGATTGCAGGCAATCGTTGACTTGCATAAAGCCGTTTGAGTCTGTGGCTAAACCGGATTCTCTTATCCAATTGGCTGCCGATGCTTGTGTCACCCAAAAAATGATCTCGCACTCTAATTCTAAACCTGATTTACAGGAAATGTGGGCATTGGGCATTGGGCATTGGGCATTGGGCATCGGGCATTCTTGATGATCTTTTATGTCAATCGTTTCTGGCTTTTCTATAGCACTAACTTTTTCCATTAAATGCAGTTTAATCCCACGACTTATCAAAATTTCTTTCAGGCGGCGACGCACTCGCTGGTTATGTGCCGGCATCAATTCAGCACCGCTGTGAAACAAATGAATTTCTGATGATAAATTTTCTAAATTTTCTTCCCTCTTCCTTCTTCCCTCTTCCTTCTTCCCTCTTCCTTCTTCCCTCTTCCTTCTTCCCTCTTCCTTCTTCCCTCTTCCTTCTCCAATCGAGATTGCATATTTAATGCTAATTCTACGCCGCCTGCACCGCCGCCTACAATCGCTATCCGCAGCGGTTTATCGGGATGGTTTTGCCTTGCGGAAATTAACTGATTCCAGCTAGCTAAAAACTCCGGTACCGGTTTAGCTGCAATTGCATATTCTGCCGCCCCCGGTACAGATAAAGTCGCAGGAGTGCTGCCGATATCCACCGAAAGCACATCAAAATTAACGGGAGGACAAGTTTGACAAATAACTAAATTTTTGTTAAGGTCGATCGCGATCGCCCGATCGATTAATATTTGACACCCGGCAAATTCAGCGAGCGATCGCAAATCGATGTGACATTCATCATAATCGTAAAACCCGGCAACGTGTCCCGGCAGCATCCCCGAATAAGGCGCGTGCAGCACGTCGCTAATCAGAGTCAAACGCACACCGGGCAGCGGTTTGATACGGAACATTTTTAATACGATAGCATGACTGTGACCGCCGCCAATTAACACTAAATGTTTCACAATTACAGATGTTCGCTCGAAATGTTCCAGCACCGATATTGTACAGCACTCGAACTCCTTGGGCCGCACTATCCGGTAAGGAAAGCTTGCAGTGCGTAAGTAGTCAAACAAAATTAATTACACAAACAACTAATATGATATAATAAAAAATATCAAGTTGTGCTCAAAGAGA
>NZ_JAUBSH010000083.1:0-28791 GCF_036704705.1 Microcoleus sp. K1-B1
TACTAACCACTAACTACTAACCACTAACTACTAACCACTAACTACTAACCACTAACTACTAACCACTAACTACTAACCACTAACTACTAACCACTAACTACTAACCACTAACTACTAACCACTAACTACTAACTAAAATTCTTTGAGCGGGGAAACTAGAGAACGAGCTAAACTCACGGCCTGTGAGAGAAGTTCTGGGACGGCTTCGAGCTGAGGTAGCCGAGATGTTTGAACTCCGGCTCCTGGCCGCGCGACTGCCACCGGAACGGCATAGGCTCGATCGGTCTGCATTCTTTCTAACTGTTCTAAAATTGGCGATAGCAAAACCCTGGCATAGCTGCCGTAAGCTACACCTGCAATATATTGGACAGGGGGATCTGACAAATTTTTCCCGGCATCCTTCATCAGTCCCTCGGCTCTCAACTTGCTGACAGTGTGAGCATTAGTGCCGCCTGCAAGTTGCACGTATCCCGGCAACTGGGCAGCCAAAACTTTTTGACCGAGTTTGACCGCGGCTCTAGTAGTTCCTGTTCCGATATCTCCGCTCATTGGCCTACCGTCCGTTTGCCAAATTAGCGGACAAGGAAGGGGGGAAATTATTTGATAGAGTGTCCGCAAATAATCAATCAAACCGTCTCCATCGGGGCAACTAATTGCTATTACCTTGAGTTGACCGACCCAGGGAGCTATACTCGACCAAAGTCGCGCAAAATCTGCCTCTCTGCCTACTTGCGTGTGGATTTCTAGGGCGTCCGCACCGGATTGCAAGATTAAAGGTGCGATCGCGGCGGGAGCAGACACGTAAGAACGAGTATAAATTAGTTGGCTCGGACAAATCGGCAGACAGCGACCGCAGCCATAGCATTGCTGGTCTATCACCCCGGAAAAACCACTGCCAGCACTCTGAAAAACTATTGCTTCGGCTGGACATATTTTTTCGCACGGCCGCCAGCAGTCCGCCGGACAATCGGCTGGGTTGAATTCGGCTTTGCGAAAATGCGGGTCTTCCCCATCGTTTAAACTCACCATCAGCAAAGGCAACCCTTTGCCGCCAAACCTGCGGTTTTGAGTTCTTGCCTGTAAGTCGCTGGCCACTTGTAGGGCTTCTTTCGCTGCGGCGACGGCGGCGGGATCTGCCGCGACATCGATACAGTCAGCGCCTGCTAGGGTGTAAGCCAAGGTGAGATTCCGTACAGCAGGCAGGTGTTGAAAGCTCGCCCCACAGATCAGCTTGAACCAATGGCCATCTTTTAATGAGTTTAGGGGATGATAATGTTCTGTCACCCTTATATGCTAATCCTTTGAGCTGAAAATTACTATCTGAAAATTTCTACTTAATTTTAAAATTGAGGCGGGTACAAGCTGGAAACGCTACTGATAGCAGTAGCTGTTGCACTGTTGGCTCTATATGTAGAGTTCTGCCTTAATTTTTTTTCCTAAATTTGATTTGTTTGAGAGGGACTGCTGAGGGGTGATTTGGAGATGGGGCGATCGGCTTTAGTTATAGACAGACTCTCTATCATATCATAGTTGGGTGGATTTGGCAAGGAAAAAGTAGGCGAGAGATTTTTTTTTAAGTGGTCGTGCAGTGGCAGTTGGCATAAAGTTCGATCGAGCATTGAAACCCATCGACCAACCGCAGATGAATATTCTCCTCCCTGCCTAGAAGCTCAATTCATCTGCGTTAATCGGCGATTCAACTAGCTATAGCGGTTCTCAAGCGTCGTGAGGTATGCCCTATGCCCTATGCCCCATGCCCTATGCCCGAGAGTACCTCATGTTACTGAGAAAGGCTATATACTACTTGCTCAGCCGCTTGTAAACCGTAGCCAAAGCATGGCTATCCCCCACATTTCCAGGAAACAAAACAACTGGTAAATTGGGAAACAGAGGATGCTCAGCCTCGGTTTTTACTACCGAACAACCTGCAATAATTTGACCGATTTGCCTGACACTTTTCAGCGACAAACCTGTACTCAAAACATCATTAGAAGTAATGCCACCCTTGCTAATCAAAAACCCGATATTGGCAGGTAGTCCCCGCACGATATCCATCAATAAAGCAGAAACCGCCTCTCCAAATTTTAACCTAATTTCTGCATTGTCAAATTCGAGTTCCTTGCGGCTGGTATAAATTACAGGCGTTTTGCCATCGGCATGAGAAGTGCGGACTTTTTCGAGAATTTCATCGAGCATTTGAGTGCGATACTCTGGTGAATCTTCTAGCAAGTGAGATACATCTATTTCAATGCTAACTATATTGGGTTCTTTTAACAAGCGCTCCAATTGTTCAGTAGTTTTCTTAACGTGGGAACCAACTATTACTGCACCGGGTTTGCCATCCCTCACATATTTTGCCATTTCGTCGGCTGCTACTGGCTGCGGGCCGAGGTCAGCTAAGGATGTTAAAATACTCGCTGCGCTGCGGAATAAAAACTTTTTGCCTTGACTGGCTGCATTGAGAATGTGTTTGGCAAATGTGTCTAAATCGCCTTGGCTTTGGCCGTCAACAACCGCACATTGGTTGTCTTTCATATCCATCAGTCGATCTAAACTTCCGTAGCGAATGTCTGCGAGTAAAATGCGATCGACTGCATCAGCGGGGATGCGACCTTTGGTTTTTTCTTCTACATAGTCGGGCAGGTAACTGTGACTGTACCCGAAGACGGAATCTTTGGCAAATTCGGTTTGGTGTACTGGTGTCGGGACACTGTTAACTATTAGGTAGTGCACGCTGTGGCGGGTAATTCTGCCTCCTTCAAAAAAGGCGGGAATTAGAAAATGGGCGTCGAAGGGGCCAAGTTCTTCGGCGATCGCGTCGGTTTCGATGGGATAGTGACCGCGCAGGGTAGAATCGGAACGGCTAACTATTAGGAAGTCTTCGATTTTTTCGCTGGCGATCGCCCTTTTTAGATTTTGGCACACTTCGCGCGTGACGGAGGCTGCTTTTTCGGGAGTTAGCGATCGAGTATTTGTCAGTATGAAGAAAATCGGGCACTTGTCCCGCAGCCCCAAACGCAGGGTGTCTTCGTCCCAACGTGTCAGCAGCAAGCAACTGTGCACGGTTTGAGAACCAGTCGGATCGTCGTCGAGAACTATAATCTTGGGTTTGGCAGAAGACATACTGATATCAAATCCGTTAGCATCGGAATAGTAAATTCGAGTTCACTGTTCACTGTTCACTGTTCACTGTTCACGGCGTCAACAGTCAACCGTCAACAGTCAACATCATTCCGGTGTTACCGGAAATGATATGACCTGGTTGTTAACGTCACCTTTCCAAGATATCCTTACCTGTTACGTAACAGGAAAAAATTTACAATAATTATGATATTTTTTCAACAATTCTCCTAATTCATAATTTTAAAAATGTCTTTGAGTTCGAGTGGAACAGGCATCCTGCCTGTTGCGGTTCAGTAAGCTGCATATTACTACTGGGTAAGAGGCGCACGCAGCCGTGCAAGCTACTAACTTTTGCCATTTTTAAAATTAGCAGCGTTTCGATCTTGCAACTTTTTCATTTCTGCTTGAACTCCCACGGCTACCTGCAAAGCTTCGTTGAGCAATCGCCCTTGTTCGCTGGCTCGATCGCTAATTTGCAGGGCATTCAAAGTTCTCAAATTATTGGCAAATAATTCGGAGTTAGTATCGACAAATTTTTTGTTCTCCCTGAGAATTCGCTCGGTTTTCAAAGCTCTAACTAAATCGTCTCTGATTAGCTGCAAGGCTGCAATAACTTTTGCTCGATCGCCGATTTTGACTCCCGCATTGCCAGCATCTTCTATCTGATCATTAATGGCGATCGCTTCGATTATACCATTATAGCGATCGACATCATCAAAAAGATTGATTAAATCTTTGTTTTGCCGACTGCATCGAATTTTCCACGCATCCTCAAGGATTAAACCGAGTATCGCAGCGAAGTGGAGGGCGAACCACAACAAATAAGCTCTAGGAAATATCGCAACCAGTAGCCAACAACTGATTAGAAGCAAAACAATTAAACCGACTGTTTTCAAAGCTTCGCGGGCAAACTTAGTCGCTGTCGGCGGGCGGTATACGCGATCGGGCCGCGCGCCTGTGAGGTGCTTGAGCTCACCAACAGTAATTTCTAATCCCTGAATGTCAGCTCGCATAAATCTTCACAAATATTTCTTAATTATAAAGTTTTGTAGTAGAACAAGGGGCTCGTCTACAATAAACCTAACACTTTTTTCACCCAAAACTGCACTATGTCCGCACGTCCTATATACCTCGACAATCACGCCACAACCCCCGTAGATCAACGGGTACTTGATGCGATGCTGCCGTATTTCACCGAACAATTCGGCAACGCAGCCAGCATCAACCACGTCTACGGCTGGGAAGCAGAAGCAGCGGTAAAACAGTCACGACAAATCATAGCAGAAGCGATCAACGCCTCCCCAGAAGAAATTGTTTTTACCAGCGGTGCAAGCGAAGCAAATAATTTAGCGATCAAGGGTATCGCCGAGGCTTATTTCAGTAAAGGAAAGCACATTATCACAGTAAAAACAGAACACAATGCAATTCTCGACCCCTGTACCTATTTGCAAAAATTGGGGTTTGACATTACTGTTTTACCCGTGAAAAGCGATGGGCTGATTGATATAGGCGATTTGATCAAAGCGATTCGGGCCGAGACAATTTTAGTTTCAGTGATGACGGCTAACAACGAAATTGGCGTCATCCAGCCGATCGCAGAAATTGCTGCAATTTGTCGCGGAAATGACATTCTTTTTCACACAGATGCGGCACAGGCGATCGGCAAAATTCCCCTCGACGTAGAGGAGATGAATATCGATCTAATGTCCTTGACAGCCCACAAAATCTACGGGCCAAAAGGGATCGGTGCTCTCTACGTGCGCCGCAACAAACCGAGAGTGCAGCTAGCGCCGCAAATGCACGGAGGAGGGCACGAAAGGGGAATGCGATCGGGAACTCTCTACCCACCGCAAATAGTTGGGTTTGCCAAAGCAGTAGAATTGGCAATTGCAGAAATGCCGTCGGAAACAGAACGAGTGGTTAATTTGCGGCAGCGTTTGTGGGAAAACTTGAGTGAAGTGGGCGATGTTTTTCTCAACGGTCACGCTACGAAGAGATTGCCGGGGAATCTCAATATTAGTGTAGCCGGGGTTGACGGTCAAGCGTTGATGTTGGGTTTGCAACCGGCGGCGGCAGTTTCTTCGGGATCTGCTTGCACTTCGGCGAAAATATCTCCATCTCATGTTTTAGCAGCGATCGGGCGATCGGACAAATTAGCTTATGCTTCAATTCGGTTTGGTATTGGCCGGTTCAATACTGAAGCAGAAATAGACGCAGTTTCCCAACACGCGATCGCAACTATTACATCTCTCCGACAAGCTCAAAAAGTAATGAGTTAGAAAGTATTGGTGTCAACTTAAGCCTAAAACCCACTATCTCTCTCATTTTTATCAAAGTCTTGATCCCCCTAAATTCCCCTTAATAAGGGCGACTATGAACCTACTCTTGTCCCCCCCTTATTAAGGGGGGCTAGGGGGGATCGGGAAGATGAAAAAAAGTCATTTAGTTACTTAGAACCAAACACCTCGCGCACCCGATAAATCGGTTTTCCCTGCGACTCGTGATAAGTCCGCATCATCACTTCCGCCAACAAACCAAAACAAAATAACTGCACGCCAGTTAACAGCAAAACCACAGCCAAAATCAGCAAAGGGCGGTTCCCAATAATTTGACCAAAACCCAATTTTAAGACAGTCAAATAAATTCCTAAAACCGTTCCCAACGTCATAGAACTCAGTCCCAAAAGTCCAAAAACGTGCATCGGTCGAGTCAGGAACTTTTTCATAAAAGAAATAGTTAACAAATCCATCAAGACCCGAAAAGTCCGCCAAATTCCGTACTTACTTTGACCGAAACGGCGGGCGTGGTGTCGCACAGGCAGTTCTGCAATTCTCGCCCCTTCAATAAACGCCAAGGCCGGCAAAAAGCGGTGCAATTCCCCGTACAGATTCAAGTCTGCTACCAACTCGGATTTATAAGCTTTCAAAGAACAGCCGTAGTCGTGCAAAGTTACGCCTGTAACGCGACCAATTAACCAGTTAGCAATTTTAGAGGGAATCAACCGACTAATAGTATTATCCTGCCTATTTTTCCGCCAGCCACTCACTAAATCGTAGCCTTCATTTAACTTGGCCAACAATAGCGGAATATCAGCCGGGTCATTTTGCAAATCGCCGTCTAGGGTAACAATAGCACGACCGCGAGCGCGATCGAAACCTGCCGACATTGCAGCAGTTTGCCCGTAATTGCGGCGCAAAATTACAGCACAAAGGTCATCGCGACTGCTGGCTAACTGCTGGAGAAGTTGAGCAGAACCGTCCTTAGAACCGTCATCTACACAAATAATTTGATAGCTGAGTCCCGATGGTTGGATAGAAGAGGCGATCGCCTCAATCAAATGAGGCAAACTTTCCACCTCATTATACACCGGCACCACCACTGAAACGTCGAGAACAACCTCAGCGCCAGCCTGCTGTGCAGCCAATTTTTCCAAAAATAATGCAGCGTCCATTTCTTTCTTCAATAACATCAGTAATCATTGGTAATTGGTAATGGGGCATGGCGCATCGGGCATGGCGCATCGGGGATTAGTTATTGGTTGTCCTATGTTTGTTCTTAGTTGTTGGTTTTAATTACCAATTACCAATTCCCGATGCCCGATGCCCGATGCCCGATGCCCGATGCCCGATGCCCAATTCCCAATTCCTAGATTCATAACTTGCCACAACTTTACCACATCCCCGCAATTGCTGGTAATAAGCTTGACTGACTCGATCGCCCTCCTCAGACAAAACATCGATACCGATACCGTTGCGACCTTGTGCTTGTCCCGAACTGTGAATGTAGCGATTATCTCCGAGATACAATCCTACATGAGTGGCTTTTTCTGGCGTACCAAAAAACACTAAATCCCCCGGTTCTAAAGCACTTATACTAATAGGTTTAGTAAAAGCTTCCTGCTGATAAGCATCTCTCGGCAACCAGATACCTGCAGCCACAAACGCCGCTTGCATCAAGCCCGAACAATCATAATTTGGCCCAACTGTACCGCCCCAAAGATAATAATTGGATTGGTTCATAGCCTCGCGAGCGAAAGTAATTACAATTGGTAATTTTTCCTTGATTTGGGCCTCAGAAAGCACAAAAGGATGATACACTGTTTCTGTCGGATCGAGCAACTCAACATCTCGAATATCCAGCCATCCCGGATAATCATCTTCGCACAGTCGCACCATCACAGCAGTTGTATCCAAGTTTACATCGCTCTCTCTTACGGGGAGTTCAACGACGCGCAAATGTCGCCCCAGGGCTGCTTGAGTTGCCAATCGATCGCACTTTGGGGAATCGTAAATATTTATGTGCGATCGCGCCCGGTACTCCACAACATCAGATAATTGATAATTGGCCATTGCTAATTGCTCATTGTTTGCTGTTAATTGTTCGCATTTATTGTTCGCATTTAACGATTGATTGCCATTAGCTGGTAGCCGTTAACCGTTAACCGTCAGCCATTAACCATGACATTTTTTCACAAAGACGAACAATTAGAAAACCTCGGCAGTAGCATTATAGACTCCGCATTGTCAGAATTTACAGGATTAAGTGGCGATCGTATAGCCATTACCTGGATCGTCTACGATCCGCCGGTGCGAGTCAATACAGGCGGCGCCCTGAGTGCAGAAGAATTTTGGAAATATCAACCCCGAGGTTTTAGCGCTAGAGCTTCCGAACGAATTTATCCAGCCAGCATCGTCAAATTATTCTACCTCGTTGCCATCTGGGAATGGGCGCAAAAAGGCATGATTCAAACCTCGCCAGAATTAGAACGCGCCGTCCGAGATATGATAGTTGATTCCAGCAACGACGCCACCAGTTTAGTAGTAGACGCCCTCACCGGCACCACCAGCGGCCCAGAATTATCACCAGGCCCCTTTGAAAGTTGGAAACAGCAGCGAAACATCGTCAACCGTTACTTTCAATCATTGGATTGGCCGGAATTACAAAATATTAACGTCAATCAAAAAACCTGGTGTGACGGCCCCTACGGTCGCGAGCGAGCAGTTCTGGGAGAATTAATGGAAAATAGAAATATGCTGACCACAAATGCAGCGGCGCGTTTGGTGCACAGTATAATCGGCGGCGTAGCTGTTTCTGCCCAAGCATCGCAAGAAATGATGGGTTTAATGAAACGCAGTTTAGAACCAGCAGAATTAGAGGCAGATCCTGAAAATCAAGTTACAGGTTTTTTAGGTGGCGGATTGCCAGAATCAGCAAAATTGTGGTCAAAAGCGGGACTGACAAGTCAAGTTCGTCACGATGCTGCTTATATTGAAATATCGGGCTTGCGGCCGTATTTGTTGGTTGTATTTACCGAGGGGAAAGAGAATAGCAAGAATGAAGAAATTTTGCCTTTTGTATCGCGGCAATTTGTCGAAGCGATGAAAATGCTTAATTAAACTGTAACTGGTAAATTGACAAAACTTAATTTTTTTGTGGAGCCTGATATTATGCCAGCTCCAAATTAGGAGCTTAAAGATACAGCAGGGTGCAGGTTTATGGACTACAGTGGCAGCAGTTGGAAAACACTTTCCTAAGTGCTTGGTATTAAAGCGTACTCTATTCACCTGTACTCTAGTGTATCATTTAAATAGCGAGATATAAAAGAGGTCAAATATGGACATACAGCTTATCCCTCTACGTGCTGCCGTTTGTTCCGAACGCTTAACGACTCTAGATGTTTTAGTCAGAATTACCCCGCCAACACCCGAAAAAACAATTGAGCGACCGCAGCTTAATTTAGGTTTAGTAATCGATCGCTCTGGTTCTATGGGCGGACAAAAAATTGAATACGCACGGCAAGCAGCTAGTTACGCAATCGAACAGTTGTTACCAAGCGATCGCGTTAGTATCACAATTTACGATGACCAGATAGAAACTTTAGTCCCTAGCACCCTTGCTACTCATAAATCCCACCTTTTGCAGCAAATTCAAAAAATTCATCCCAGAAACAGTACGGCACTGCACGCCGGATGGGAACAAGGAGGAATTCAAGTTAGCCAACACCTCAATCCCGAACACTTAAATCGAGTCATTCTTTTATCAGATGGACTAGCCAATATCGGTGAAACAAATCCCGATGTAATTGCCTCCGATGTGAAAGGTTTAACCAAACGAGGTGTCAGCACTACCACAATGGGAATTGGTCAGGATTACAACGAAGACTTGCTAGAAGCAATGGCGCGGAGTGGGGATGGCAATTATTATTACATTCAATCTCCCGAACAATTGCCAAGTATTTTTCAACAAGAATTACTGGGCTTAATGGCGACAGTTGGCACAAATGTCACCTTGGGAATTGAGCCACAAGCTGGAGTAGAATTGGTTGAGGTACTCAATGAGCTCGATGTCACCCCAAATGGTCGGTTTCGCTTACCTAATTTAGTAATTAGTAATCCAGTTGATGTAGTCGTGCGGCTGAAAGTGCCAGCGATGACAGAGGAAGTAGATTTATGTTATTTTCGCCTCAGTTGGAACGACCCCGAACAACCACAGGAGCAAAAAATCCGCGTTTCCTTGCGATTACCCGTCGTCAGTGCTGCACAATTAGAGGAATTTCCCTTCAACTCTGAGGTACGACAGCAAGCGATTTTAATGATGACAGGACGCGCCAAAAAAGAAGCCGTCAGACTGGTAGATGGAGGGGATTACGATCGCGCCAGCCAACTATTACAGGAGACAAAACAGCAGTTGCTCAATAATCCCGATCTTCCCATGAGTGCGCCAGAAACGGAGGCAATCACCGACTTAGAAGTACAACTCAAACAGCGAGATTATAACACATATCGCAAAACGTCAACTCATCAAAGCTACACCCGGGCTTTTTCTCGCAGTAGCGGTCATGTCAGCCTTTTATACGCTTATCGCAAAGGCCCTATCTTGGGGAATATTACTGAAGATTTAGGAGTCGATGCGATCGTTAACTCGTGCGATCGCGACCTATCCAACTCTGGTGCCATATCCAGCGCAATTCACCAAGCAGCAGGACCAGAACTTCTAGAAGAATGTCGCCGTATAGGTGGTTGTGAGGAAGGGGAGGCGAAAATTACTCCTGGCTATAATTTGCCGACACCGTGGGTTATTCATACGGTTTGTCCCCCTTGGCGCGGTGGCTCTCAGGGAGAGGAAGACCTATTAGCAGAATGTTACTGGAGTTGTTGGGAATTAGCTGTACAGCATTCACTGCGGAGTATTGCTTTTCCAGCTATTGGAACGGGAGCAATGGGTTTTCCAGCAGAGCGTGCGGCGGAAATTGCTTTTGCAGAAACCCGTCGCTTTCTTTTAACATCTAGTGCGATCGGGTCTATTCTTTTTGTTTGTTTCGATTCAGATACTCATCGTTGCTTCCAAAATGAATTCTTGAAAATTTCTGGTTTGTAATGGTTTTAGTAACAAAACTAAGGTAAAACGCGATCACTTTTAGAGCCCCGACTTCTTAAAGAAGTCGGGGCTCTGGGTATTCTATTTTTTTAGCTAGGGCTTACTTAGAACAACTTAGAACGGAGAGGGAGGGATTTGAACCCTCGAAGGATGTTAACACCCTTAACAGATTAGCAATCTGCCGCTTTCGACCACTCAGCCACCTCTCCAAGATGACAGTAACTAACTATAGCACACACATCTTATTCTTGCCAACCCCTAATTTAAAAATTCCTCAATCCCTTACTCTGTATACTTTTCGCGACCTCAACCGCCCGCCTCTTCCCCAAAGCCCCTAGCCTTCAAGTGCTTTTCCCAACTAAAATTGGAACTCAAAAAGAACCTCTTAGTATACAAATACCCCAAGCGGTACAGGTGAGCCTTGCGATCGCCATCGAGATTAAAGTCCGTCGTCGTCACCCCAGCTTCAGTCACATCAATATTAATCACCCTGCCTTTATCCATCTCCCGCTGGTGATAGCGGTCTCTTGCTTTCATCATCGTTCGGAACATCGCCGCCAGCATCGACAGCGGAGTATCAATCTTAGCTTTAGTCTCAATTCCGGTATCCACTAATCGAAACCCAAAGGTAAACCAGCGCGGCGCCACAGGAGTCGAACCGACGGATTGTTTGTCATAAATCCACAGGGGGAAATTGCTCAAAATTCCGCCATCTACAATTAAGTCATCGCCCAGTTTTCCCGGTTCAAAAAATAGGGGAATACTCATCGACAGCCGAACGGCTTCAGCAACGCTAAAATCTTCAGCGCTTTGGAGTCGCAACTGCTCATACAAAGGATCGGAATCCGTCGATTCGCGTCGGTGTAAGTCGTCGGGCAGCACCAACATTTCACCGCGAGAGAGGTTAGATATTACTACTTTTAATTCCCGGTCTTTTACGATTTGTTTGACATCGGCAAAAGTGTGCAAGTTACCTCGACCGAGCATTGCTTCCAGCCACTGCCGGAAGGGCTGCGCCGAATATTCTCCCATTTGACGGCTAACTGTTAAGAAAAGCAGCGTCCAAGCCGGAGATTGCAAGTCGTCGGCGGGGTCGCCGTTTAAAATTAGAGGACTGTTTTTTTTAGTTAAAAATATGCTGTAATCAAGCTGTCCTAAAATTTCCTCTAAATCATCAATTGACAAGTCGGTTGCCAATACTGCAGCAGTAATTGCACCGGCAGAAGTTCCGGCCAATTTTCGCCAGCGGATGCCCAAATCGCTACAGCACCTGAGTGCTCCTAAAAACGCAACTCCGCGCACGCCACCGCCTTCAAAAACCCCGTCGGCATAGATTTGACCGTTTTCGTCGGGAGGGGGAAATTTGCTGAGAATTGTTTGTTTTTCGGTGGGGGTGATTCTGACACCGGGTTCTTGCAAAATTTGCTGCGGATACCACTTGCTCATGGGAAATACCTCGGATCAATTTGGGGTTTTAGATTTGAGATAGATATCTATGGTTCTTGATTTTTGTCGGCATCCATTGCCTCTTTGACGTATTGTTGAACTTGCGATCGTACTTGTTCGTAGGCCACCGACGCGCACCAAGGCCGGAGAGATAAAATAGTTGTGTCGGGAGTAATCTCAGCTACCAAACAAGTCGGGGGCGGATTCTCCAACACCAGCGGGTGAGAGTGGGCAATTTCTAATAACTCAGCTACAGTTGGACGAATTGGCCGATCGCCAATATCAATCTTCAAGTCTACTCGCCTCGTTCCCATTGCCGTTGTATTTTTCAGTGTACCGTTAAACAACTGATTGTTCGGGACAATAATTTTTATGCGATCGTCTGTCACCACGGTTGTTGAAAAAATCCCGATGCTGTCCACCACTCCCTTAACATCGCCAGCTTCAATCCCATCCCCGACTTCAAAGGGCCGCAAACTAATCAACATTACCCCAGCAGCAAAGTGGGACAAAGTATTTTGCCACGCCAAACCAATGGCCAAACCCGCTGCACCCACCACCGCCACCACGCTGGTAGTTTGAATTCCCAACTGACTCAAAGCGGCGACTACTCCCACTACCAAAATCGTAATTTCAGCAGCTTGAACTAAGAATTTCCGCAGCGTGGCTTCGGTGCGACTCAGTGCACGGCGAGTCACGCGGCCCGCAAAGTTGATCGCAAATCGCGTAATTAACAAAATGCCGATCGCCCACAGCAGTTGAGGTACAATTTTAAACCCCAATTCCACGAATCTTTTCGAGAATTCTTGGGCTACTTCCAAGGCTTGTGTTCTTTCTGCATTTAGCTGAGAATAGAAGGTTTGGGCTATTGGTAAAAACGTCTGAATAACTGTCATGTTAATTGGTAATTGGGAATGGGAAATTGAAAATTGTAGTCTCAGTCTTATCGCTTATTCCGATAGTCCGACAGGGGTTGAAAACCCCTGTCTCATAGCGGAAGTCCTCTAGAAGAGGACTAAAGTCGATAATTTTATCCTTCAAACTCTTGAGTCGGTTTTAACTGAGATATTGCACCATTCTCAAGAACAGGCAAGATGCCTGTTCCACAAAGAGTGAATTTTCTTGTGGAACAGGCATCTTGCCTGTTCCTAAACAAGTAATTGAGAATGGTGCAACATATGAGTTTAAACCGACTTTTGCTATGAGGCAGGGGTTGAAACCCCTGCCGGACTATTGTTAATAGTGTACTGCTACGCGGGGCAACCGGTGTTTAAAACCGCAGAGAATTTCCCACGAAATAGTTCCTAAAGTGGTGGCCCAATCGTCAGCACTAATTTGATTTTCCCCATCTTTGCCCAAAATAGTCACCACTTCGCCGACTTCTAAATTGGGAATATCAGTTACATCCAGCATTAATTGATCCATCGTCACCGCGCCCACTTGTCGCACAAATTTGCCCCTAACTAAAACCCGCATTTTATTAGAAAGATTGCGCGGAATACCATCTGCATAGCCGATACCAATTACGGCAATCTGTGTCTGCCGCTGAGCTATAAATTGATAGCCGTAACTGACTCCGGTTCCTGCTTCAATAATTTTCACCTGCGTTACCCTAGCTTTTACCTGCATTGCGGGCTTCAAATTGGATCTCGACTGCAAGTGAGGTGCTGGATAAAGACCGTAGGTAGCTAAACCGACTCGCACTAAATCGTAGTGCAAATCCGGGTCAGCGAGGGCGGCAGCAGAGTTTGCCAAGTGGAGACGAGGGGGGTTAATTCCTGATATTTTAATTTGCTCGATCGCCTGTTGAAACCGCTGGTGCTGCTCTCTCATAACTGCGGGGTCGGGACTATCTGCTGTCGCCAAATGAGAGTAAATACTGGCTAATTTTAAATTGGGCAACCGCTTGACTAATTGCACAAATTCTGTAGCTTCCTGCCAGGGCGTACCCAAGCGAGACATTCCCGTATCCAACTTAGCGTGAACTGGCAAAGATTGGTTAAGACCAGCGAGAACTTCCGAAAAAATTAGGGCTTGTTTGGCAGTACAAATAGTGGGCTGCAAGTGCCAATGGGCGATCGCCTTTACCTGTTGGGCTGTATGGGTTGCCCCCAACAACAAAATCGGCGCTTCTATCCCAGCTTCTCGCAATTCTATTCCTTCGGGAATTGTCGCCACTCCCAGCCAACTAGCACCTGCTTGCAATGCTGTTTGACTGACTGCAACAGCACCATGCCCGTAAGCATCCGCTTTCACAACGGCCATCAGTTCTGTGTGGGGAGATAAGAGCGTTTTAAGCTGTTTTACATTGTGAGTTAAAGCTGCTAAATCGATTTCTACCCAAGCCCTCTGGCATAGTCCCCCGTCACTGTCCCACAGCAACGTCTGGCGGGATTCTTTTGTCGTTGATTCGGCGGTTGTTTGTTCCCCACTCCACATTGTCGATCGCTCCTACTTGCTTACACCATTAAAAACTGCTCTAAAAAATGCTAGGATATTTTACCCTAAGTTTGATGGTAAGATTTTTCCTTTAATCAATGTTATACAACTTTAAAAAAAGAATGGAACTATAGGCAAGCTGCAAACCCATATTGCAGCAGTCATTCGCCATCTAAAATCTAAAATTTAAAATTTAAAATGGTATTAACTGGTGTATCATAGCACCAAAAATACCCGGTAAAAACTATGGACGGACTGGCCTACCTACATTTAGCTGAAACTTGGGAAACGGCTACAAATCAGGCTTTCAAGGGCGGGCAAGATGCCCACCCCACAAACAAGAACTTGAACTCTTGTGGAACAGGCATCTTGCCTGTTCATGAAAATGGTACAAGATGTCTGCTTCAAAGAACTAACTCAAAAATGCACCTGAAGTTAGCCTCTGCTCCTTTACTTTTCTTTACGATCGCTCTCACAATTTTCAATTTAGTCAATCCCGCACTCGCCATCAAAAAAGGTGATTCAGGCCAGGAAGTAGCCGAACTCCAGAAAACTCTACAAAACGCAGGCTATTTTCGCGGTAAGGCTACAGGATTTTACGGTTCTATCACCCAGGCTGCTGTGAAAAAGTTTCAAGCAGAGAACAACCTGAAAGTTGACGGAATTGTCGGCCCTAAAACCTTGTCAGCGCTGAAAGGTAAGCCGGAAGAGGCGAGTATTGAAGCTGCCGAAAAAATATCGCCCAATGTCGATCAATCTTCGCCATCTCCTACCGCCACAGATAACACAAACGAACTAGAAGATCAAACTAAAACTCAGCCCCAAGAACCTCTATTTCAAGAACCATCTCTGCCACCTTTTAAAACTGAAATTTCCGAGGAGAAAGAAAGTGGATCACAACCCCAAAGGTTAGTAAATCCTCCCGACAACACTCAAGGAAAAATGACCTTGAAAAAAACAATTTACGGCAACATCTCGCCCAAATCAATAGTTTATTCGGGAGATGGCTTGTTTTTTGCTCAAAACATGATGTACCGCCACACAATCACAGTTTATGACAGGAACTTTAAATTAGTCAAGACTATTCCCGATACAGTAAACTTGTCGAAGTTCGGCTTTTCTAAATTCAAAGGCAATTATAAAGGCTCTCCCGTAGAAGCGGCTTTTTCAACCGATGGCAAATATGCCTACGTCTCCAACTACAAAATGTACGGTTCGGGGTTTAGGAATCCGGGAACCGACAGGTGTTCTCCAGCGGCCAAACACGACCAAAGTTTTCTGTACCGCATCAATACCCAAACTTTGAACATAGAAAAGGTAATTCCTGTCGGTGCAGTTCCGAAATTCAATGCTGTTTCGCCTGACAATCGCTTCGCGCTTGCTAGCAATTGGTGCAGTTGGGATTTGAGCGTAGTTGATATCAACAAAAATCTCGAAATCGAGCGTGTGAAACTGGGTGCATATCCTCGGGGTATTGTTGTTACTCCAGACTCAAAGAATGCCTATGTTGCCATCATGGGTTCTTCCGATATCGCGAAAGTGAATCTCATCGACTTTTCGGTAGAATGGCTGAGGAATATTGGCAATGCGCCGCGTCATTTGACGATAGATCCCAACGGAAAGTATCTTTATGCAACTTTAAACGGTGAAGGAAATGTGGCAAAGATTGACCTAAAAACTGGTAAAGTGGTGGACAAAGTTTCGACAGGAAAAGCACCTCGCAGCATGACAATTTCTGATCAGGGAAAACTGCTTTATGTGGTCAACTATTTCTCGAATACTGTTAGCAAAGTTAGGACGAGCGATATGAAAGTGCTGCAAACAGTGAAGGTTAATTCAAGTCCGATCGGGATTACTTATGATCCGGAAACTAATCAGGTTTGGGTAGCTTGCTATTCGGGCAGTATTATGGTGTTTCAAGATTAATTTAGCTGCTTCGTAGTGAGGGCTTCAGTCCTGACTACAAACAAGAGCAATTAAATGTTATTGTGGGGCGTTGCTCTGAGCAACGCCCCTAAAATATTACTTGGACAACTTTACAGGCTTCACAACATACTCAGAAGACTTAGCCGGCACTTGACCTTTTTTGGCCATAGCTTGGTAAATCATGGCTGCTACTTCAGCGCGAGTTGCTGTTCTATTAGGCTGCAAAAGTTTGCGCTTCGGGTGGTTGACAACAATGCCAGCTTCTGTGGCTGATGCTACTTTGTTTACTGCCCATTTCGGCACTTTTGCCCTGTCTGTATAAACTTGTAAAGTTTTGGTTGCTTTTGTTGATGGTTTCAGGCTCAAACCGCTCGCTAAAGCTGCGATGACTTCGACACGCGGAATCTGTTTTTCGGGACGGAACTCATTGTTTGGGTATCCTTTAAGATATCCTGTTTTGACGGTGTGGTCGATCGCCGGAGCGACAGGACTCTTGTCTTTTACGTCTTTAAAATCGATCGATTTTCGGATCGGCTTTTTGTCGTCGGACATTCGCTGAATCAAGCGCGCTAGTTCGGCTCGCGTCATCGGTTCGTCGGGACGAAATTTGCTGTCGGTGGAATCAGCAAAAATTTTGCGATCGACTAAAGCGACAATGAACGGACGCGCCCAATATTTGTCAGGAACATCGGAGAATCTAACGGGCCCAACTTTGGGTTTATCGGCTTTGGGTTTATCGGCTTTGGGTTTGGTAATTGCTGGATCGGGAGTCGATGGTGCAATTGGCTTGTTGGGAGGAACAACGATTACACCCACCGGAGGATTTTCCGGTAAAACCGGCCCTAAAGGTGCCACAGGTGCGACATCCGATTCTGAGGGAATCAGGGTTGCAGCGGGCGATCGCAAATCAGAACTTGGCGATTCGGGTGTTAATATTCCCGGACTCGCAGGAGTAACAGCAGGCTGAGAAAAAACGGCTGGAAATTGCCAATTTCTGGCATTCAATCGATCGGGATTTTTACCTGTTACCCAAAATAAAATTGCTCCCATCGTGCCGAAGGCAACCAAGATAGCAATCAATTCATCCAATCCTAGAGGATTTCTTTCCCCTGACGGGGGTTGTGAAGAAGACATATTGTCACCTACATATCACTGTAGAAATTAAATCACATATTTTTTGGGTCTGGGGGAAACAGAGAAGGCTAAATCAATTATTCCAAAGTTCTCACTCTCAATACCTGCGGCGGCGTGGAATCGGGAGGATAGATAAAATCAACTTTTAGCGATGTCAGTTGCTGATTTTTGCAATCTTCTACTCAGCGCCTTCTACTCCCGAAAGAGCGATTCCGACTCGGTTGACGAGAATTCCTGCCGCTACCAAAACTTGGCTGCCGCTTGTTTTGATTTTGACGTGGCTGTGGCGATCGCCTCAAAGTGCTGCCACCGTAACCCGAACCGGTCGATCGATTGCCATTGGGACGTACTGAGGGTCTTACTGGCTGGTTATATGTGGGCGATCGCAAGCGGCCGGTTGTCCTTAAAACTTGACGGTTTCTCACAGCCGGAGGCGGAGTTCGGTAGCGAGTTTGATACTGCTGAACAGCTTGGTTGTAAGTATTACCATACCCGCCATATCCTGTCATAATCCCCGGCTGATAGACTGGCGGCATATAATATCGTGGTCTAAATAACAAACTGCCGATCGCCTGACCGGCTATAGCCCCAGCAAACGGTGCCCAGAAGCCAGATTGCTGCCGCACTACTACGGTTTGTGGCTGACCTGTTTGAGGATTAGGAACTGTTTCGGTAACGTTGTGAACGTACTCAATTTTAAAATCTTCTGTCAAATGCAAAACCGCTTGATTGTTATCCACATTTAGATAACTTTTCTTGCCTGCCGATATTTCTTCATTTGTTAAGCGAGCCATTTGCAAATCCCTAGTGCGGTAAACTGGGGGACTGCCGGGGGGAGTATTCAGCAACATCAAACTGTATTCGCCATCAGCATCGTCGTAGGTAGCTTGCTGTACAGGATATTGACCTTGACTCAAGTTATTATTTGGTGCAGGACGCACTGTGTTAATATTTGGATTGCCAGCAGGATTGGTAGAAGTTTGTGTGCGAGGAGAACCGCAGCCGGTTGCCGTCCCTAAAAAAGTCAAAGCCATTAAATAAATTGTCAGTTTTCGCAGCATCATAAATAGTAATTGGGAATTGGGCATTGGGCATCGGGCATCGCGCATCGCGCATTGGTAGCAAATAACCCTTCGACTCCGCTCTGGGCACCGCAAATAACTAATAACTAATAACTAATAACTAATTAATCCTTCCTTAAAGGGGAATAAGTTCGGGGAAATTGACCAACACTTGGTCGTTAGTAAGTTCGTCTCCCAACTGTGCGGGAGAAAAGTGAACTTGCACAGCTCGGAGCCTTTCTTGGTAATGTAAATTAATCAGGGCTTTTAAACCGACTTTCAGCGCACTGATGTCAGCGAGGTCAGTTTCTAGAGCAGGAACTTCGCCTTCATACGCAACTGTCAGCATCACTACGATATTTCTAGTTACCGGCAAAGACAAGGGGGATTTTTTATCATAAACAGATGTACTGTATTGAGGCTCGCTGAGATAGCGATCGGCTGAATCAGTGAAAAGTTCATCCACATAATCGCCCGCTTCGCCTTCATTCCAAAAAACATCGCCTTCATTGGCGGCTGCTTGCCAGTAGTTGTCGTACTGCAACAGGTGATTGCAAATTTCTACAAGACCTTCTCCTAAAACTGCTATGTCGCCATCGGCATCAATTGCTTCTCTGGCGGTGCGGTTGAGAACTCCTAACAGCGGTGCAACTTCTTCGCCTGTTAGGTGAACGAACACCCGGCAAACTGCCAATCTAGTTTGACCTGTAAATTGATTGAATCGATCGCGCCAAGCATTCATAATAACCTATAGTTGTAATCTGTAGGGCTATATTTCCAACCATAGCAGGGGATTTGAACTCTTGCCGTCTACCCTCAGATTGATCTGAAGAGTATTTTTAGCGATCGCCTCGGCAGCGTACTGTCTCGCTTTGACTTATCTAATTTTATAGCAGTTTTCAATCGGAGCAAATACAGTTCAAATACAGTAGGGAAACTGCACAGCCTTGTCCTGACTGGGAGCGGCGACTTTTATTAATTGCTATGAGATTAATGATTGTAGGAATAGTTTTTTTTATTGATATTAATTAAACGATCGTTTGCTTAGCCGGAATATGAGATTGTGTGCGATCGATTCATATCATTTCCGGTTACACTCATACATGATGTTGACGGTTGACAGTCAACAGTCAACAGTCAACAGTCAACAGTCAACAGTCAACAGTGAACAGTCAACAGTCAACAGTCAACTCGAATTTACTATTCCGATGCTAACGGATTTGATATCATCTGTCTATTGTTGGCAGTGCTTCGCGAGCGCCATGACAAGAAATTGTAGGGTAGATAATTTCGACTCAAAAAACCTCCAATCTTGCAAGATTGGAGGTGCGCTAAGCGAATACGTTGGTTTGAGATAACTATTTGACGATCGCGCTTTGGACTTGTTCGAGCGCAATTTCAGAACTCAACTCAGCAACTGGCGAAATCGGCAAATCCAGCTCGCCGCCCGGAGCTTCTGGGTGTTCGCGAACGGCTGCAACCGCATCTGCTGACTCAGCTACAGCACCCGCCGCCGCCAAATCGAGCAAGGCCGGAACTTCCATGTGTGCAGAAACACCTGCATCTGCGATCGGAGCGATCGGCTCTTCAAAAACTTCAAAATTATCGGTCATCGCAGCGCAAGCAGCAGAAGCGCGCTTGCCGGCACGGTAGCTCATGTAGGCCGCACCGCCACCCAAAACTCCCGCCAAACCGAGGAAACCGAGAGCTGCTGTTTTGTAGGATTTCCACGGATTAATGCGCTCCGAGCCGCCGGAACCTAGGATCGTTGTCGCAGAACCAGATTTAGCGGCCCCAGATTTGCTGTAGGAACAGGGGAAAGCAGATGCAGCGTCACCTATGGCGACGCTGCTGGCGATCGCGACGACGGAAGCAATGCCAGCTAACACTTGAAACTTCTTCATGGTGTTTTGGAGATTGTAAAGGATAATTAAAAAATTAATGGTAACAGCTCTTTACAAATGTATCAACTCTGCGCGCCGCCCATATCGCGGATCGATCGCAAAAGTCAGCTATAGCCTCACCCAATTCAAATTTAAAATTGCCAGCTTCAACATCTGGAATTGTTGCTCTGTAAGCGTTTGATCTAACAAATCGGTAGAAGTTCAAGTTTTGTGAACCAATACTTTGATCGCGCCCAAATTAGAAAATCTCAGGTGAGACAGTAGAAAATTTAGTTACAGACCGGCAAACACTTGGTGACAAACTACTTTTAAGGCTACTTTTGTAAAGGCTTAGTTATTGGAATAACTCTTATTTTTATGACAGACAACGCGACTCAAGGCATTGAGCGATCCCATCGCCGATTGTTGGTGACGGGCGGGGCTGGATTTATCGGCTCAAATTTTGTGCATCACTGGTGCAAAAGCTATCCGGGCGATCGAGTAGTGGTACTCGACGCTTTAACCTACGCCGGAAACCGACAAACCCTGGCAACTTTGGAAGGAGGCGAAAATTTTCGGTTTGTGCAGGGGGATATTTGCGATCGTACCTTAGTCGATACCTTGCTCAAAGAAGAACACATCACCACAGTCGCGCACTTTGCCGCAGAATCCCACGTTGACAGGTCAATTATCGGGCCTGCCGCCTTTGTTCAAACCAACGTTGTCGGAACCTTCACACTTTTAGAAGCCTTCCGCAAGCATTTTGAAGCAATTGATGAGGCATCTCTCAAAGCACAAATGCGCTTCCTCCACGTTTCTACCGACGAAGTTTACGGCAGTCTCAGCCCCGATGACCCAGCCTTCACAGAAACAACTGCCTACT
This sequence comes from Microcoleus sp. K1-B1, assembly GCF_036704705.1. Taxonomy (NCBI): domain Bacteria; kingdom Bacillati; phylum Cyanobacteriota; class Cyanophyceae; order Oscillatoriales; family Microcoleaceae; genus Microcoleus; species Microcoleus sp. K1-B1. The sequence continues at coordinate 21,273 of NZ_JAUBSH010000083.1, forward strand.
CGCCCAACAGTCCCTACTCAGCCTCCAAAGCTGGCAGCGACCACCTCGCCCGCGCCTATTTCCACACCTACGGCGTCCCGACAATTATCACCAACTGTTCCAACAATTACGGCCCCTATCACTTCCCAGAAAAGCTCATTCCATTAATGTGCATCAATATGTTATTGGGCAAACCGCTGCCAGTATACGGCGACGGTCAAAACGTGCGAGATTGGCTCTACGTTCTCGACCACTGCCGCGCTTTAGATGCCGTTATTCACCGTGGTCAGCCTGGGGAAACCTACAATGTTGGCGGCAACAACGAGGTCAAAAATCTCGATTTAGTAAAAATGCTGTGTCAGCTAATGGACGAATTAGCTGAGGATTTACCCGCCCGTCCTTGCGAACAATTGATCACATTTGTCAAAGACCGAGCCGGGCACGATCGGCGTTATGCTATTGATGCCACCAAAATTAAAACAGAGTTAGGTTGGACTCCCTCAGTAACAGTTGAAGAAGGTTTGCGACAGACTGTAGAATGGTACTTAGCCCATCGGGAGTGGTGGGAACCCCTGCTTTCGGAGGAATATCAAACTTACTACCGGAAAGTCTACTCTAACTAATCTACTCCTGGACGCACGGGCTACCACAAACCCGAACCAGTAAAAAACTGGTTGTCCAGCTCAAGAGTGCGTCCAGAAAGGTTTCTGTCTTGCATTCAAGCTTTACATTTAAACTCTCGCCGCAGAAACCGGGTTTGAAGGAGGAAAATCTTTCGTGGAGTGCGTTAGTTGAGTGCGATCGATCCGAGTTAAAAAACCTGTTTTCTGTGGTCTTTGCTCCTAACTTCAGATTTAATTAGGTGCAGGTGAATATCGGGAGCATCTCATATTTGTAAAAACACTTCTTCTGGCTCCTTCCTTCTGACTCTTTCCTCCTGCCTCCTGCCTCCTGCCTCCTGCCTTAAAACTCCAATTTCTAGCTTAACTGCTTTCATTGAGATGCTCCCTGAATATCACACACATTCGCCCTTGTCAATCTTTGTGAAGATTTAGTTAAAACTCATCCCAAACGCATAAATTTAAGTGTTTGTAGCTGATAATTTTAATAGAGTTACAAGCTTAAGCATTTTAGAAGCTTTTAGGAAAAACAAAAAGCAGCAATGACCGAAATAAACTCGCTCAAGCACATCCAAGAACCTAAATACTGGCTGTTAGGCATCGCCTCCGGTTTGATTGCCATACACCTAACTCTGACTTCCAGAACAAACGACACAGATCTGTTCGGTACAATGTTACTGTTTTGGGGAGTCGTAGCATTTCTCATTTGGGAAAGACACGAATCCTTAACGTTTGAAAGCGGAATTTTCGCCAGCTTTTTTGGGACATCGTTAATTGCTTTAATATTGCTCAAAAGTTCGTCGATATCTGGATACGACTTTTTTATCCGAGCAACGCCTTTTTTGTCTGGAATCAGTCTCGCATTGCTGGCTTCCGGAACAAAAGGACTGAAACAATATTGGCAGGAACTTCTAATTCTTGCGTATACAGCTATTCCTCCCGGATTGATCGGAGTATTTGTTGATGTCCCCAAATTAACAGCTAAATTTTCAGCTTTCATCCTGCACTATGTAGGATTTGAAGTAGTGCAAAAAGGGGTTTTTCTAATCCTGGAAAAGGGCAGCGTGGAAGTTAATCACGGCTGTTCAGGGGTGAATGCTATGCTACAATTGTTAGGACTAGCTCTGGTTTTCTTACTGATGTTTCCTACCACTAGGGCTCAGAAAATTGTATTGCCATTCGTGGCAATAATTACTGCATTTGTAGTGAATGCCGCGCGAGTTGGTCTCCTGGCAGTGCTGGTATCGCTATCTCAACCCGAAGCATTTAAATACTGGCACGAAGGAAATGGTTCGGTAATATTTTCGATGATTGCTGTATTTATTTTCGGGTTATTCTGCTGGTTTGCAATTTTGAAAGACCAACCCCCAAATCAGGAAGGACAGAATTGCTAATGGCTATTACCTCTTGGAAACCACTTAGGCTTTCCCTGTTGGCTGTTACTTTGGGAGGCGTTTTGTTGGTTGCCGGAAAATTGGTTTTCTATCCATCGGACGGCAAGAATGTGGCAACCCCGTTTGAGTTTCCCGAGTCGGTGCCTTTAGCCGATTGGAAACTAAACAAGAGCGCGCTTCTGGAAATCAAGGAAAATTCAGAATTCAAAGCTGCCAGGAAATATGAATATCAAAAAAATAGCATGGCTCTAGAAATAGAGATGCGCTATGCAGTAGACACCAATGGGGCAGTGGAAGGTATGATGAGGGGACATACAGTTCTCAAGTCGTCTCCTGGTAAACTAGCATTAGTAAACACTCAAGGCGCGGGGTTTCACGGAATTGTGCAACAGCAAAATCGACTGTATTTGAGTTCGTGTATCAATCCTCATGGCAGTCCTACAGTAACTTCCCAACAGTTTAGATATAATCGAAATACTCGCGATTGGCAGCCCAACCGTATTCTGTTTTGGTTGTTGGGTAGGGGAAATATTCAAGACCGGCGCTGTTTGTGGACTCAGATGTCTGTGCCTTTGGATAAAACAACTCCAGAAGATGCCAAAAAAATTCTAGAGAATGCTTGGGTTTCTTGGTATGAGTGGTGGCAGCCGCGATTCCCCGAACCTTGACTCGATTCAGTCGATTTTAGCTTTTAGCTTTTAGCTTTTATATTTACTCCACAGGTGAATCTGGAAGCTGGAACAAGAGTCAAAAATTTTTGACTCTCCACGACTGTTGTCGGGGGCTTGTATCCGTTCTTGAGCGGCATCAAGAGAGATTTTTCTTAACAACAACTCTGATTATTTTATGAATGACTTACAAGGCGAACAAGGTTTTTCTATCTACAGACTGCGTTGGATTGGCTACGGTCTATTAATTTTGTCTGTATTAGATACGATTGCAGTTCTTATACCAGCAAATTTTGGCAATCGCCTCTGGGAATTGCAAACGATTGGCGCTGTAGTGGAACGGGTGCCAGTTCCTTTACTGGCAATGGCGCTGATATTTTTTGGCGAAGGGTACGATCGCAGAGGTTTGGAAGAAGTTTTTTTGAAGGTTTTATCTTGGGTTTGTCTGCTGCTAGGTCTGGTTTTTCTGTTGATGCTGCCTTTGGGAATTTTTGGCACTATCTACGTCAACAACCAAAACAACCAGCAAATTACTACTCAAGCAAACCAACAATTAGCTCAGTTGCAGCAGGTGGAAGACCGGCTAAAGAAGGGTAGTCCTGAAGATTTAAGGACTTTGGCGGGGGAACTTACCCGTTTGGGGGTACAAGCGGATACGCAAAACCCACAGCAATTGAAAGAGCAAATTCTTTCGAGAATTACTCCGGCTAAGGAACGGTTACAGACGCAAAGTGCTGCGGTTCAGTCTAGTCAGCGCGTGGGGTTATTTAAAAATGCTGTTAAGTGGCTGCTGGGCGCGCTGATTTCTAGTGTTTTGTTTTTTACGCTGTGGCGCGGTACTGACTGGGCTCGGTAGTAGTTTTGAGTTTTGAGTTGCGAGTTTTGAGTCTTGTTGAGGACTAAGGTGCGCCCTGTACACGCAGCCCGCGTCTTAGTTGTTAAGAAGACATTCAAACCCTGGAAATTTCGTTGGGCAGCGCTGGCTCTTGTTCTTTTCAAAAGATATCGGTAATAAATCTTGTTTATTGCCGATAGCTAACACCGAGAATGAGGCAAATCGGTCGTTAGCGCAGCCCTCGAAGAGGATCGCACCTTGACAGGGCTGGCATTGTGCAATCCACAATCTCAAATCCACACTCTAAAATCTAAAATCTAAAATCTAAAATCTAAAATCTAAAATCTAAAATCGATTGATGGTATTTTCTAGTTTGTCGGCAATGCCTTCAACCCAATTTTCATCTTGTTTTGTATAGCTGCGGGGCGCGTTAGCACCTAAGATTAAAACGCCTTGGGTGCCGATAGGTTGACAGATGACTCCTTGGGTATTTTCTGGCAAATAGTCAAATTCAATTTTGCCGGGATAAATATTGAGATTTACTAAATAAATTGGTTTGTTTTTGTCGAGCACTCGCTGCAAAATCGGCCCTGGTTTGACTTCGGGATTGATGCCTAAAATACCGCGCCGCAATAGAACTTTTCCCTGATACACAATTACGATCGACCTTGTGGCGGTATTTGTCAACAGCAAACGCGACGCCCAGGCTAATTCTATTTTCACGGCCTCCGGCAAATCCGGCGCAAATTCAAAACCTTCTTCGCCGATAAGTTTTACGGAATCGGGCGATCGCGCTTGCACCTGCTGCCACAGCAAACCTGTTAAAATCAGCAGAGCGCTGATAATTACTCCTAAAGCGTCCGATCGAGCTTGAGAATCTGTAATTTGCTCTGTCAGCAAGCGGTTGACCATTAGCAGCGTACCTGCTAACCCTCCTGCAACTAAGGGCAATTGCCGCAAAACTTTATTGGGATCAGATTTAGTCATTTGTCAGTTGGCTGTTCACTGTTGGCTGTTGACTGTTGACTGTTCACTGTTGGCTGTTCACTGTTGACTGTTCACTGTTGACTGTTGGTTGTCAACCGTCAACCGTCAACCGTCAACTGCCAACTGCCAAGTGACTTTATCCTACTTCTCCAATTTCGACAATTCGCTGGAAGAGATAGCCGGTGCCGCGGGCGGTGAGAATTAATTCGGGATTGCTGGGGTCGTCTTCCAACTTTGCCCTAAGCCGGGATATGTGAACGTCCACTACGCGGGTGTCTACGTGGCGTTCTGGCGTGTATCCCCACACTTCCTGCAAAATTTCCGATCGCGAAAAAGGCTCTCCAGAACGGCTGACAAGCAGTTCTAACAAGCTGAATTCCATGCCCGTGAGCCGAATTCGTTCGTCGCCTTTGTAAACTTGGCGCTTGTTGGTGTCAATCCTAATATTGGTGACGTGGATGACTCCAGAGCTAGGAATTCCCGATGCTCCGTTTTTGTCAACCCTCCGCAGTACCGAACGGATGCGGGCTTCAAGTTCTTTGGGAGAAAAAGGTTTGACGACGTAATCGTCGGCGCCCAATTCTAAACCGGTGATGCGATCGGCTACGTCTCCCAAAGCAGTTAGCATGATGATAGGCACGTCTGACTCTTTTCGCAACTCCTGACAGACGCCGTAACCGTCTAGCTTCGGCATCATCACGTCCAAAACCACTAAGTCGGGTTCGGTGTTGCGAAATGTTTCGAGAGCTTCTTCGCCGTCAGCAGCGGTGACGACATCGTAGCCAATCATGGAAAGGCGAGTCTCCAGAATGCGGCGGATACTGGCTTCGTCATCGACTACCAGAATTTTTTCTTTATGGTTTTCCAAGTTACCGAGCACTCCTTAAGTTACATTTCAGATAATGTTATTTTTTTGTACCCTATCATAGAAGACACAAATTGAATCATGGGCGGCGATCGGTCTGAAAGCTTGATAATTGCTTTAACTCAGACTTTTCTAAATTTTAAGGGTGACTCTTTATCATAAAACAATGCCTAAGCCTCGAATACAATATATTTGTCGGGAATGCGGCTATGATTCACCACAATATTTTGGCAGATGTCCTAGCTGTCAGAAGTGGGATTCTTTTGACGAGCAGTTAGAGCAACCTACTGTTGGTGTGTCGCGGGCTGGTTTAACTGGGGTGACAACTAAGACAGTGGGCGGTTCGCCCCCTGATAAGTCGAAGGGTCAACCAAGGGTATCTTTCAGATTATCGCAGATTTCCGACCAAACTCAGTCTCGCTGGCCTTCGGGTTACGGGGAGCTCGATCGAGTTTTGGGAGGCGGGATTGTTCCGGGCTCGCTGGTGTTGATTGGGGGGGAACCGGGAATCGGGAAATCGACGCTGCTGTTGCAGGTGGCGAATATGTTGGCCCGCAAGGATCGGATACTGTATGTCAGTGCGGAGGAGTCCGGCCAGCAGGTGAAGTTGCGATCGCAGCGTTTGGGTGTGGCTAATCCGGTTGAATTGTCAAGCAACGGAGGGCATAAATCCGACCGCAACGGGGAAGCTAAAAAGGATTCCGAGGACAATTCAGCGGAGAATTTCTATTTGCTTCCAGAGACGGATTTAGAGGTTGTTTTGCGCGAGTTGGAAGCGCTGAAACCGAATGTGGCGGTGATTGACAGCATCCAAACTATTTATTTTGCTAGTTTAACATCGGCTCCGGGTTCGGTGGCTCAGGTACGGGAATGTACGTCTGCTTTGATGCAGGTTGCGAAAAGGGAAAATATTACTTTATTTATTGTCGGTCACGTTACGAAAGATGGAGCTTTGGCGGGGCCGAGGGTTTTGGAACATTTGGTAGATACTGTACTGTATTTTGAGGGCGATCGCTTTGCTTCTCATCGACTTTTGCGATCGATGAAAAACCGTTTTGGCGCTACTCACGAAATCGGTGTTTTTGAAATGGTAGCCAACGGTTTGCGAGAAGTAGATAATCCGTCGGAGTTATTTTTAGGGAATAGAGATGAATTTTCTCCAGGTACTTCGACGACGGTTACTTGCGAAGGAACTCGACCGATTTTAGTGGAAATTCAAGCATTAGTCAGCCCTGCAAGTTTCGGTTCGCCGCGCCGCACTACTACTGGCGTGGACAATGCTAGATTGCAGCAAATTTTAGCTGTTTTGGAGAAAAGGGTGGGGATTCCTTTATCTAAATTAGATGTGATTTTGGCGACGGTGGGCGGGTTGAAGGTGGATGAACCGGCGGCGGATTTGGCAGTTGCGATCGCCGTTGTGGCCAGTTTTCGCGATCGGGTGGTTGATGCGCGCACTGTTTTGCTTGGGGAAGTGGGTTTGGGGGGACAGGTGCGGCCGGTTTCCCAATTAGAATTGCGGCTGAGGGAGGCGGCGAAATTGGGTTTCAAAAGGGCGATTATTCCTAAGAATCAACCGGTGCCAGAGTTAGGGATGGAGATTATTCCGGTGGCGAAGGTAATTGATGCAATAATTGCCGCGATTCCTGCTACTCCGGCTCAGTTGCAGTCTGGTGATATGGAATTACAGTCTGTTGATTTGGAGGAAGAGGATTTGTTTAATTGAGTTAGAATGGTGATGTTATAAAATGATAGTAAAAAAGCTAGAATTTTGTATCAAGTAGACATTATTGAGGCAAAAGAAAAGCTTCTGGAATTAATCGCAGCGGCGATGAGAGGCGAAGAAGTGGCGATTACTCAAGATAACCAGCCTGTTGTAAAATTGGTAGTAATTCCCAAACAAGCTAAACCAAATCGGCAAGCAGGAAGTGCCAAAGGAATGGTTTGGATGTCCGATGATTTTGACGAACCGCTAGAAGAGTTTAAGGAGTACATGGAATGAGGTTGTTGTTGGACACTCATGCCTTTATTTTGATGTTTATGCGCGGCTGTGGTGGGTTAAGTTAGTGCAAAAATAAAGAGGCAAAAAGGAGGTAATAAGTAGTCAAACAAAATTAATTACACAAACAACTAATATGATATAATAAAAAATATCAAGTTGTGCTCAAAGAGAT
>NZ_JAUBSH010000084.1:0-28783 GCF_036704705.1 Microcoleus sp. K1-B1
GTCAGGAGTCAGGAGCCAGGAGAAAAGAGTCAGAAGGAAGAAGAAAGAAGTGTTTTTGCAAATATGAGATGCTCCCTTAAGGTCAAAGCCAATCACAGACTGCTGTTTGAGTATTAAGGTTAGATCCCCCCTAGCCCCCCTTAAGAAGGGGGGGACAAGAGTCTTCTCAAAGTCAACGCCTACTCCCCCACAATCAGGGGGATTTAGGGGGCTCTAGGCTTAGCTACAAGCGAGATTTATCAATGGTTTCAGTCTTAAGTTGTCACCAATGGGCACTGCCGTTTCCCCACCCCCAAAATAATCAATAATTATTACTTAATCGTAAAGTTCTTACCTCTGTAGCATCCTTGAAAAGAAGTTAAACTGGTGCGGTTTCCCTGTTCCAATTTAGTCACGAGGGAAGAAGTATTGGAACTGTCAGGGGTAGCACCCCACTTGTAGATAAAGTCGCCGAGATTGTTTCCGGTTTCTTCGTAGCTGTGTTCTTCTACCGGAATTCCCGAAACTCCTGAAACAGTTTGGTTGTGGTATCCGTTAACGATGATTTTTTCGATAACTGCGCCCGGTTCTGCGGTAATGTTCCATTGCACCGGTTCGTAGGCTGAAAGTGCGAGAATTATGGGCTTGTTTCGGCGTTCTACTTTGACTTCGATCGCACTTTTAGATAAATCTCGGTTCTTGTGATCCGCATTAGCTTCGTAAACGCCTATTAAATGAAGTTCTTTATTTCCGCTTGAGGAACCGATATAAGCTGAAAAATCGTCGGAACCACCAAGCCCGCAGTTTGCGCCAGAACTAATTGGGGAAATAAAAGCAGCTTTTTCGGCTAGTTTTTGCTGCACTGCCGGCACTACCCACAATCCGGTTCCGATGCCTAAAGCACCTATCAAAGCAGCCGCGATACCGAAAGGAAGGGCATTTGTGAGGTTGCGAACAACTGGTTTGGCTGTTAGTTGAGATAGGGTTTGCTGCCAATTTTCACCAGTTTGTCCGGCATTGCCGCCATCGAGACAAGCCAATAAACCTAAACTTTCCGGCTGTTCGAGCAGACTTTGAACTGTTTTCCCTTCGCCGACGTAGAGATTTCTAGTTTCTGTGTCTAAAAGCAGCCAGTAGCGATCGCCCTCGCTGAGGTTGTACTCTTGTACCGCAGGATCGACTAAATCGTGCTGCAAAAACACCAGCCAAGCCATATTATTGCCAGTGCCGACTGTTTTGCCGTCGCTGGAAATAAGTTGGTCGATGTCGGGTTCCCAGCGCCAAGCTACCCAGCGACTATCTCCTCGATAGCCGAGGGATTTTTCTAGTTGCGGATGAGCGGTTATTTCTAAGCGTTGAACTAAGTTTGACACTAGATGTCCTCCTCAAGTGCGTTAGCGAAGCCCTCGCAGAGGATCGGGTCTAGAGCAAGTTTGTTCCAATTTATTAAAACAAATATTTTGCTCATGAAGAGCCTCCGAATAATCGGGTTAATTTTGTCTTGCTAATGTTATCAGCCGGTACTTTCCCAACCACACTGGCTTAACAAAAATATGCCTGTTGAATGGTTTAGCTTGAGAACTTGGAGCTGGCGAGCACCCGCCTGGTAATAATTTTAACCTTTGCTGATAACTAATCCTGTTACGGATTAAAGCTGGCTATCTATCACTGCTTCTACCTGGTTGGCCAGTTTTAAAAGAGTGCTTGGCCGATAGCGTCTACAAGTTCTTAGCTTAACTTTTATTTGGCTACTCTGCTACAAAATATGCCGATCGCACCTGAGAGCAATATTAAGCAGGCAAATAAATATTCCGGCTTTCTCGCGGGTGAAATATCCCTGAAAAACAGAACGTTTCCGAGAAACCCGGTTTCTGTGATGAAAGTTCTCACACTTCGCCGATTATTGGCGGGGGCCATCAATCGCATCTCTAGTCGGTGCAACACCTCCAGGGCCAAAGGAACTCGGCGGCACTCTCGGAAGATTGATATTGGGATTGGGAACTAAATCGCTGTTGCTGTCACCAGCATTTCCACCCGTGGGAGACGCACTGTTATTGGGGCCGGTACTCGGTGAACTTCCCGGATTGAGATTATTGGGATTCGTACTCGGCGAACTTCCCGGATTGGGGTTATTGGGAGTTGTATAGGGCGAACTTCCCGGATTGAGATTATTGGGATTGGTACTCGGTGAAGTTCCCGGATTTGCATTGGGAGTACCTGCGGGCGAAGTTCCCGGATTGGCATTGGGAGTACCTGCGGGCGAAGTCCCCGGAGTGGCATTGTTGGGAGTACCTGCGGGCGAAGTTCCCGGATTTGCATTGTTGGGATTGTTGGGATTTGCCGTACCTGTAGGAGTAGTTATCGGGGTGCCGACAGCATCTCTGGTGAGGGCGTTGGGGTTCGGGGGAGGAGGCGGAGTGTCGCCATTGGGGTTATTTGCAGGAGCATTGCCCGCAACCGGAGCAGGGTTTGGGGGAGCAGCGTTACTGCCGCACAAGCTGACTAAATCAAAAGTTGTGCCGCCTGGAGTTTCGATCAAACAAACAGGCACATTTACTTGGGGGTTTGAGGCTCTGGGAAAATCGGCTATTCCCGGCATGGGACGGCTAAAGGCAGCTTCAGCCATCAATGGGGTCAAGACCGCCGATAGAGCGGCGATTGTTCGCAATAATCTCATCAGCGTTTCCTCAAATGTATAATTTTATTTTCTCCAGTATTGCCCATAAATTGCCAAGTGTCGTCACTCTAAAAGCCGATCGATCTTTTGGGCAACTGCTTCTACAGGGCCAGCCCTGGCTAAAACATCTCGCGCCGACAGAAAGTACAGGTAGAAAAAGCCGAAAGTGCAACAGTTGCCAATCCGTTGCCCTTCTTCCTTAATATTTTTAGTACCGAATTCGCGGGTCAACGTAAGCATTCAAAATATCAATTACAATGCTGGCAATTACGACAATTGCCGCAAAAAACACCACAATACCTTGAACAGTTGGATAATCCCGCAAGCTAATCGCTTCGTAAAGGCGATTTGCCAACCCCGGCCAAGAAAAAGTCACCTCTGTTAAAATAGCACCGCCCAACAGTGCAGCAAAAGTCAATCCTAAGACAGTAATCACCGGAATTAGTGCATTTTTCAGAGCGTGAGCCCATAAAATCTGGAATTCGGGAATGCCGCGAGCTCTAGCAGCTTCGACATAATCTGCTTGCAAAGTTTGCTTGAGATTCACTCTGACAATGCGCTCGAAAATGCCGCTCAAAAGAATCCCCAACGTCAAGCTCGGAAGTGCTAAATAATGCAAAGATGTGAGAAACTGACCAGGGTTAGCGCTCAGGAGACTGTCAATAGTGTATAGTCCTGTGTAGCCTTCGGGGGCGGGGAATGTCACGGGAAAGCGAGTTCCCAAAGGAAACCATCCCAACTGCACCGCGAAAATCAACTGCAAAACCATGCCAGCCCAAAAAGCGGGCAGCGAGTAAGTGATAATGCCAAACAAACGGCCTGCTGCATCGAAAATAGTGTTGGGGCGGGATGCTGCCAGGGAACCGATACTGATGCCGACAATTAAAGCTATGGCCATGCTACAAACTGCTAATTCGACTGTAGCGGGGAAATAATCTCCGATAATTTGCCACACGGTTTGTCCGCGAGTGGTGATTGAGGTTCCCAAGTCGAAGCTCAACAAGTCTTTCATGTATTTGAGATATTGCTGCCACAGGGGTGCGTCGAGGCCGAGTTGAGTTCGCATTGCTTCTTTGGCTGCTGCAGGAGCTCGTGAACCGAGAATGGCATCTATGGGGTCGCCTGGAGTGGCCCGCAACAATAAAAATACTGCTGTGGTGATTGTCCACAACATTAGCGGTGCCAGAAGCAAGCGGAGAAAAATATAAGATTGCAGGGCTTTGGAACGAGACATAATATTTGGGAATTGGGAATTGGAAATTGAAAATAGAGAGTTGAGTGGATTTTACTTACATCTTGCACTATTCTCAAGAACAGGAAAGATGCCTGTTCCACAACAGATAAATTTTATTTTGAACCGTTGCTCCTAGCCAGCCCTGAAAGGATGATTGAGAATGACGCACTATCTCAGTTTTAGCGAAAAAGTCGATCAACTTTTTCGCAATTCCCGATTTTGTTATTCCCCCAGCAGCGATTCAAATGCAGCTTGCAAAGACTTGATATCGCCTACTCTGGCTACTAACAAGTTTTCGCTGCCGGCATCCTGCAGCCTGTGTCTCCAATACTGGATGCTATCAGAGTTGTTCATCCAGAAACTAATCACGGTGTCTACAACTCGATCGACATCCCAGCCCCGGTAAGGAGAAACTGTCTCTACCGATGCCACAAACGCATCGAGAGTGCACTTCCGGTTTGCCAAGTATTCTACACCGGACGGCTGCTGTTGTTGCAGCAATTCCTGCTGCTGGTTAAAAAATGTTAAAGTTGGAGATACGCCCAGGATTTCAAATGTATAGTTCATCTCATCCTCCAGAAGTATTATTTTGCCAAAATGTTGATCGTACAAAAGGCTGAAAACACTCAAATTTGCCGTTGGCGCCAAATCGCCTACGCTTAAATTTTTCCCGATAGTTTGCTCTGGATTTTGCCAGCTTATTTTATTAATAGCAAATTTTCAAATGGAAGATTGTTAAATTGTTTACATTTATCGCGATCGCAATCCTCAAACAACCACCAGTATTTTCACAGTAGGTTGGGTTGAGGTACGAAACCCAACCTACTTTCTAAAGATTGTTAAATTACTTACAGTTGTCCGCCTCGCCACCCTCAACTCAACTGACAAGAGAATAGCAGTGGTATTTTTTGAGCAACCAAGTTGCTAGGTTTTCTCAAATACCGCCGAGATTAGTGGTAGCTTAGGTTCAGGGAATTTACAACAAGCATATGCAAAATCGGTATCTGTCAAAATATTGATGTTATTGAAAAGTCTGAGCAGTTATCTGATGAAAAGCTCGCCCAAGATGTCACTGAGCCTAGTTTTGTTGATACCGCTGGTGGTGCAAATCTCCGTAGCAGTAGGCGTGACTGGATGGCTGTCGTTTCGCAACGGTCAAAAAGCCGTCAATGACCTTGCTACCAGGTTAAGCTTGGAAGTTGCAGCCAGGACGAAAGAAAATTTCCGCAGTTTTGGGGATGTGTCTCATCTGTTCCTGCAAATGAATACTGCTGCGATCGCCTCTGGCAACTTAGACCCGGAAGACTTGCCCAGCTTAGAGCGCTATTTGTGGAACCAGACGAAGCTGAGCGATCGAAATACAACCATCTACTACGGCGACGAACAGGGCAGATTCGTCTTGCTCAAGCGAGAAGCAGAACACTTAGTATACATCAGAGACGAATCAACCGCTCCAAACCGCCAAATTTATCGCCTAGATAGCCAAGGAAATCGCTCTGAGCTAATCCAAACCGTCCCCTATGACCCCCGTACTAGACCGTGGTACAAAGCTGCCAAACAGTCAGGAAAAGCCACTTGGTCTCCCATCTACGTCTTCGCAGCCTCGCCAGTTCTGGGGATTACGCCGGTGATGCCCATCTACAGCCAAACGGGTAGCCTGCGGGGGGTACTGGCCATTGACTTGACTCTTTCTCAAATCAGCGATTTTCTCAAAAGCATCAAAATTAGCCGGTCTGGACAAGTTTTTGCGATCGAACGCAGCGGCGAAATTGTCGCCAGTTCCACAGACGAATTGCCTTTTGTCAAGGACAAAGACGGACAAAAACGGCTGTTGGCGACACAGAGCAAAAATTTGCTAATTCGATCGTCTTCCACATACTTGCAACAACGATTTGGTAGTTTTGAAAAAATTGACAGCAAAGGACAGTTTACCTTCGAGATAGACGGCAAACGTCAATTTATTACCGTTGTTCCCCTGCAAGACGGCCGCGGTCTCGATTGGCTGATTGTAGTCGCCATCCCGGAAGCCGATTTTATGGAGCAAATTAACGCCAATACTCGCACAACTATCTTATTGTGCTTTTTTGCCTTCGTACTGGCGATCGTCCTCGGAATTTTCACATCTCGCTGGGTTGTCAAACCGATTACCCGATTGTTACAAGCTTCCAAAGCTTTAACAAAAATGTCGGAATTATCCGACTTCACCTCCACAGAATTAGACGGCGAAGTCGAAGTTCAAGGAGTCAAAGAAATCGGTCTCCTAGCTCACTCTTTCAACCAAATGGCGAGACAATTGCGATCGTCTTTTGTTGCCCTAGAACAAACAAACTCTAGTTTAGAAAAGCGAGTAGCAGAGCGGACTGCCGAACTCGAAGCCGCCGAAGCAGAATTGCGGGCTTTGTTTGCAGCTATGAATGAATTAATTATAGTTTTGGACGCCAGCGGTCGCTATTTAAAAATCGCGCCCACAAATCTTTCTCTGCTGTACAAACCAATCGAAGAATTACTTGGCAAAACAGTTGGAGAGGTGTTGCCGCAAGCTACAGCAGACAATTGTCTCAACCACATCCGAGCAGCTTTAGATACTCAGCAAACTGTCAGCATCGAGTACGATTTAACCATTGACAACCGCGAAGTTTGTTTTGCAGCCAGCATTTCACCGCTTTCAGAAGAATCCGTCATTTTGGTAGCCCGGGACATTACCGAACACAAGCGAGCCGAATCGGCGCGACGCCAAAGGCAAAAACAATTGCTCAAACAAAATACGGTTTTGGTAGAATTGGCAAGAAATAAAGCGTTATATCGAGGCAATTTGCAAGTAGCTTTGAGGCAAATTACCGAAGCGGCAACTCATACCCTAGATGCAGAACGAGCCGGAGCTTGGTTGTACGATGAAAGCCGATCGAAACTGCAATGTCTCGACCAATTTAGCCGCAGCAACCCGCACCATTCCCAAGGTGCCGAACTCGCAGCAGCAGACTATCCAGCTTATTTTAAAGCTTTGGAAGAATACCGGACGATCGCAGCCGATGACGCTCTCTCAGATGTTAGAACCAGAGAGTTTGCCGAATCTTACTTTTCACAAGTGGGTACTACATCAACCTTAGATGCGCCGGTGCGGCTGGGAGGACAAACAGTCGGAGTTATCTGTATCGAACAAGTGGGAACTCCTCGTAACTGGACAGTAGAAGAACAAAATTTTGCTGCTTCCCTCGCAGATTTGGTATCATTGGCGATCGAAGCCAGTGAGCGCGATCGTACACAAAGCGCTTTGCGTCAAGCAGAACAAAAATATCGTAGCATCTTTGAAAATGCCGTCGAAGGCATTTTTCAAAGAACCCCCGAAGGCCACTTCTTGAGCGTAAATCCAGCTTTAGCCCGCATCTACGGCTACGCCACTCCCGAAGAATTGACATCAAATCTCACAAACATCAGGCAGCAAGCTTACGTCAATCCTCAGCAAGGCGACAAGTTTATGCGGGTGATGGAAGAATGCGGAGAAGTTTCGGGGTTTGAGTCACAAGTTTACCGCGTTGACGGCAAGGTAATTTGGATTTCCGAAAGCGCGCGTGCAGTGTGCGACGCCAACGGCGAGGTACTCTACTATGAAGGTAGCGTCGAGGATATTAGCGATCGCAAAGTCTTTGAATCCGCCTTGCAACTCGCCCTAGAAGCAGCCGAAGCCGCTTCCACCGCAAAAAGCGCATTTTTGGCAAACATGAGCCACGAACTGCGAACACCTCTGAATGCCATCATCGGCTACAGCGAAATGCTCCAAGAAGAAACCGCAGAATTGGGTTACGATGAACTCACCCCAGATTTAGAAAAAATTCGCACTTCCGGCAGACACTTGCTATCGCTAATTAACGACATTCTCGACATTTCTAAAATCGAAGCCGGCCGCATGGATCTTTACTTAGAAACCTTCGACATCGCCGCCTTGATTGAAGAAGTAGCATCCACCGCCGCGCCGCTAATTGAAAAAAACGGCAACACTCTCAACTTGCACAAAATTAGCAATATCGGCACGATGCACGGTGACATTACCAAAGTGCAGCAGATTTTATTAAATTTGCTGAGCAATGCCGCCAAATTCACTCAACACGGTACAATTACCCTGACAGCCAGCCGCGAAAAAATTGCGGGCGACAGCAGCGAAACAAAACAAGAAAACACTTCGGAACCTGCGGCAAGTTATCAATCTTCAATTGCTAGTAAAGAATTTTTAGTTATTAATTGTACAGATACAGGAATTGGGATGACTCCCGACCAGTTGCAGCACATTTTCCAACCCTTTACCCAAGCAGACGCTTCCACCACGCGCAAGTACGGCGGCACTGGTTTGGGACTGGCAATCAGCCAGCGTTTTTGCCTCATGATGGGTGGCAATATTTCAGTAAAAAGTCAGGAGGGTGTTGGTTCTACTTTTACCATTTGCTTGCCGGTTAATCTGCAAAATCCGGGGGCGTAACTGTTACACTGGCTCTGCCTGAAAACTAGAAATTACTAACTCCCAATTATATCAAATCCGTTAGCATCGGAATAGTAAATTCGAGTTGACTGTTGAAGGTTGACTGTTGACGCCGTGAACAGTTAACCGTCAACAGTCAACAGTCAACATCATTCCGGTGTAACCGGAATTGATATTACCTTTGAATGCTTCTCGGATCGAGAGCATCCCGCAACCCATCCCCCAATAAATTAAACGCCAAAACAGTCAAAATAATCAGTATCGCCGGAGGCCAAACCAACCAAGGCTGCAACACTAAAATTGAAGCATTAGTAGACAGGGATAGTAAATTCCCCCAAGAAGGATCTGGCTGTTGAATTCCCAAGCCAATTAAACTCAAAACCGACTCCGCCACAATAAAACCCGGAACCGCCAAAGTGGCAGAAATAATTACGTAAGTTGCAGTTTGCGGCAACACGTGGCGGACAATAATATAAATTGGATTGGCGCCCATTGCCCGCGCCGCTTGCACGAATTCTCGTTGTTTAATTGACAGTACCTGACCGCGAATTACCCGCGCCAAACCCGCCCAATTGATAAATGAAGTAATCAGCACAATCAATATAAATCGCTGAGCACTTGTCAATCCCGGTGGCAACACTGCTGCTAACGCTACTAATAAATAAAGACCGGGAATCGTCATTAATACTTCGGCGAAACGCATTAAAATACTATCAATCCAACTGCCGAAATAACCAGATATGCCTCCGATTAACAATCCCAAGGGAAAAGAAATTGCTATGCCAACTAAACCGATGCTGAGGCTAATTCGGCTGCCGTGTACTAAGCGGCTGAATTGATCGCGCGCTTGTTCATCCGTTCCTAAAAGGTTAATTTGACCTTCTCCTGTAGTGCCAAAAAGATGCCTGTCAAAAGGCAAAACTCCTAAAAATTTATAGGGGGCACCTTTGACAAACAAACCTAGAACCGATGGTTTTTGCCAGTCTACAATTACCTCACGAGCGCCGGTATCCGCATCCACTGGGCCCTGAGTAGTCGGATAAACGTGGGGCCGGATAAAGCGCCCGTCTTGGGTGGTTAAATAAATCTGAGTCGGCGGCAGCAAGGAACCGTTTAATTGAGAGTCATAGGGGTCGTAAGGTGCCACAAATTCGGCGAAAAGTGCGACTGTATAAAAAATTAACAGTATCACGGCTCCTAACCGAGCTAGAGGATTTTTTCTAAGATTTTGCCACCATTTCATAAGTTTTTAGGTTGGAGATTTTAAGTGGGTTAGTAATCAAGACTAAAGTTCTTAAAGTTCTTTGTAGAGACTTTAGTCTTTTATTAAGGGAATCAGCAGCCAAAAGTTAATTCTGACTTATAAAATATTTCATAACTGAATTAGTTACTACAAAAATTAGACTACTTTTGTTCATCTGCGACCAAGATTATTCTACTTTCCTCTTCTGATATTTTTCCCAACTCCTCGCCGCTAAAAGGATTGTAGAAAAACGATCCTGTTTGGGGTGGCAATTTGGGATTAAGTACAATTTCTACTATACTTTTTACAACCCCAGTGAGCGGAATTGCCAGGATAACTCCCAACAATCCTCCCACTCTACCTCCTAAAAGCAAAGCTGTGAAAATAATTACCGGGCTCAATCCGGTGAGATTCCCCATGATTCGGGGAGCTACTAAATTATCCTTGATTTGCTGGAGACCGATCGCCACTACCAACACTTGCAGCGCCAGCCACCAATCAATAAAGGCTACAATTATACTAACAGTGCCAATTCCCAAAGTTGCTCCAATAAACGGAATTATTTCCGTCAATCCTATAAACACGGCAAACAACAGAAAAAACGGAACTTGCAGCCACCAAAAAGCCAGAGTCAATGAGATGGCCATCAATAGTCCCAGCAATAACTGTCCCGATACAAATCGCTGGAGGTTTCGCTGCAAAGTCTCTGTTAAAACATAGCGAATGTCTGGGGAAAAAATACTGGTCAAACCCTGCCAAACTCTTTGCCCGTCTAGGAGCATATAAAAGGAAATCACCACAATAAAAATTAAGTCCAAAAACCAGTTAACAGTACCGACAACTAAGCCTAAACTCGTACCTGCGAGCGCCTGCACTTGTTCCTGCACTTTCGCTGATAACTGCTGCTCCAATATTTGCACGTTAAACGGCAAATTGCGCTCGGCACTCCAGGCTTGAAATTCAGCTAGCTGCAGTCGCCCCGACTCCAGCAAATCCGGGAACCTCACCCCCAACTGTCTTGCTTGGCTGAACACGGGCGGCACAATAGTTAAACCGATTACTACTACTACCACACCTGCTGTTAAATAAACCAGCCCCGCCGCTACTCCCCGAGGCAAAAATACTTGCAGTCTTTTTACTGCATAATTTAATAAAAATGCAATGAGTCCCGCTGTTACTAAAATGCTGACCAGTTCCCCAACATAACTGACAGCAGTCAGGGTAAACCATCCCGTCACTAGCATTAGTAGCCAAGTAATTAGAAACTGTTGGACGGGAGAAAAGACGCTATTCATTGTGATTTTTGTCAATTAAACTGGTACAATTTCCTGACCGGATTTGTCGGGTTATACGACAAACACATTAGAGTATAGATTAGCAATAATCAGTTCAAGATTAGACGGAATGCTCTCAGTATTGATAAGCTGGTGACGGCAAAACCGCTTCGGGACAGACAAGGCCAGCCCGATCGACCCCACGATCGGCAATCACGCTAATATTCAGTATGCCCCAGAGGCAGATCAAATTAAATGTTGATCGCACAAACTTTGAGCAAATTTAATTAAAATCGCCATTGTAGGGTGAAACTGCACCACACTCACCCAAAAGGAGGAAGCGTTAATCCAGAGGCCCTCCGCTAAAATAAAGTAAATATTATCGTAATCTTTCTTTACAATATCAAAAGCACAGGCTCATACTGGCGAGAGGAACTACCGTGACTAATCAAGTTTTTTCAGAAGCCGAAGAAAAGCAACCCCTTTCCCCCGTGGAGAGCGGGCGCGAAAGGAACTCAGCAGTGGATGTAGCTGAAAGTGAAGTCTCAGACAACTCTCGCTGGCAATTCTCCGGTGAGGATGATGAACGAGAAGTTGCGCTGGAAGTTCCCGAAATCGAGGCGGAACAAGTTTGGGAACCAGAAGTAACTGAAGTTGGGCCCCGCAAAGAAATCAGGTGGCCTGCCTTGTTGGCGGGCGCAGGGATTGGTGTGGCTGCAACGTTGCTAGCAGTAAAATTGACTGGGGGAAATCAGAGTTCGCCTCCTGCCGCTCCAATTCCCTCGGCAACTCAGCAGGCGATGGCTCCGACGGTGACAGTGGCGCCTGTGGAATCTGCCCAGGTTGGTGAAACTCTGCAAGCAACGGGCACCGTGGCAGCCTATGACTTGCTACCGGTGCTACCACAAGCCAACGGTTTGCAAATTAAGCAGGTGTTGGTGAATGAAGGGGATGTGGTAGAAAAAGGTCAGACGATGGCGGTTTTGGACGATTCGGTGCTACGATCGCAAATTGCCGAAGCGCTTGCGGGAGTACAATCGGCCAATTCTACGGTAGAACAAGCCCAAGCTCAGGTACAGCAAGCCGAGTCAGCCCAACAAGAAGCCCAAGCCGGCGTTGCTCAAGCCCAAGCTGGCGTTGAAAAAGCCATCGCTGACGCAGCGCAAGCCAAAACAGGCGTCGGGCAGGCAAGAGCCGGTGTGGAACAAGCTAAAGCCGGTGTCACTCAAGCTAAAGCCGGCATTGCCTCCGCTCAGGCTAAATTAGATCAAGCTCAAAGAGAAGTAAATCGCACCCAAGATTTGGCTGCTCAGGGAGTAATTAGTCAGCAAGATTTGGAAAGACGAAAGACGGAACGGCAGACTGCTGTTCAAGACTTGAACAAAGCTAAAGCTGACTTGAATACAGCTTTGGAAGAACAGAATAAAGCAGCGGAAGAAGTGCAATCTTCTATTGCTAAAGTAGCTACTGCGGAAGCTAATATCAGTACGGCTAGAGCGGCCCTCGCCAGCGCTCGTGCTAAAGTTAATACGGCCGGAGCGAGTGTCAGCAGTGCCAGAGCAAATGTCGGAAATAACGCAGCAAGTGTCCGCAGCAATGATGCACAAGTCAAACAGTTACAAACTCAACTAGAACAAACAATTGTTCGAGCGCCGGATAGTGGCACTGTGGCTGAAAGAATTGGTCGAGTTGGGGATGTTTCTTCGGGAAGTCAAAAACTATTTTCGATTATTCGTGGCAACAAGCTGGAACTGCAATTGAAAGTACCGGAAACTCAGGTTTCGCAAGTGCGGCCGGGAACAGCAGTGCAAATTACTTCGGATTCTGACAAGCGGATTAAGTTGTCAGGAACTGTGCGAGAGATTTCGCCGGTTGTTGACCCGCAAAATCGGCAAGCTACGGTGAAGATTGATTTGCCGACAAGCGAGTTTTTGCGATCGGGAATGTTTTTGCGCGCATCCATTTCGACGACAACGGCTCAAGGTTTGAAAGTCCCTGCTAAAGCTATTGTGCCGCAATCTGACGGCAGTTCTATTGTTTACAAACTTGTCGGGCAGGACAAGGTGCAGGCTCAACCGGTGGAAGTTGGGGAAATTTCCGGGGGTGCTGTGGGCGATTTGACTGCTGCTAAGGTGGTGGTTAAAAAGGGTTTGAAGGCGGGCGATCGGGTCGTTGTTACTGGCGCTGGTTTTCTTAAGGATGGCGCTGAGGTTAAGGTGGGTAAATAGTTATATCGCTTCGGGTTGCACTCCTTATCATTGTTGATTGTTGACTGTTGACTGTTGACTGTTGACTGTTGATTTTTGATTTTTGACTGTTGACTGTTGATTGTTGACTGTTGACTCGATTTTATTATTGTGATGCAACCGCAAACGATATCAGATCAGGAGATAAGCTGTCACGCATTTAAATTGCATATTCAGGGCGGGCGAGACACCCAACCCCTACTCCCCACAAGACTTAGATTATTTTTTTACATTCAATTTAAATGCACAACAGCTTAAGATTAGAAATAATATTAATTCCGGTGGCGCCGGAATGATATCAAATCCGCGCTTATCGTCCTGATAAAGTCGAATCAAACTGCCAACAAATATATAGCAATCCTAAATCAGTTTCAATAACTGGTTAACTTCCAAGCTCTGCCTGGGAACCGATGTCACTCTTGCTCTGCCTCGGCCCAGACTATGGAGGCAGAGCCTCCGGATATGCGTTACCAGGCTCTGCCGGGTAACGAGTATAATCATTTAGGATTGCTATAGCGCAATTTTCAGTTTTTTGACTCACACTCAACAGTCAACAGTCAACAGTCAACAGTCAACAGTCAACAGTCAACAATCATGGCATATCTGTTCGTAGTGGCAACCTCACGGTAAAGGTTGCCCCTTGTCCCTCACCCGCACTTGTTGCACTAACATTACCGCCGTGGAGTTCTACTAAATGACGGACGATCGACAATCCTAGCCCCAATCCACCGTCTCTGCGAGAGCAGCTACTATCCGCCTGACGGAAGCGATCGAACACATAGGGGAGAAAATCAGGCTGAATGCCTTGACCAGTATCGCTAACTTGGATTTGAGCCATGCCATCTATGTAGTCTAATGCGATGTCAATTCTTCCTCCGGCTGGGGTGAATTTAATCGCGTTTGAAAGTAGATTCCACACCACTTGTTGTAAGCGAGTTGGATCGCCCCAAATCTCTGGTTTTAAAGGACTTAGCCTGGATTCAATTTGAATATTTTTGGCTTCGGCGGCGAAACGAATTACCGCGATCGCATTTTCAACCAGTGGATTGATCTCAATTTCAGAAGCATTGAGCCGAAATTGGCCTGTGGTAATCCGCGAAACGTCTAAGATGTCATCGATGAGCTGGTTTTGTGCTTTGGCGGCGCGCTCGATCGTTTTTAGCGCCTCCTCGGTTTTAGCCTCGTCAAATTTTTTCAGGCGTAGCAACTGTGCCCAGCCAATCATCGCATTGAGCGGCGTCCGCAGTTCGTGAGAGAGGACGGACAAAAACTCATCTTTGATGCGGTTGGCCTCCTCAGCAGTCGCACGAGCCGATTGTTCTTGCATCCGAAGGCTGCGTTCTGTCTCTAATTGTTTTTGCTGCGTGATATCCTCGATCGCCAACAGAATCATCTGTGTATCGCCGATCGGAGGCATTTTGCGGGCATTGAGCAGCATTATTTTATGCCCGATTTGCTCAAAGTCATGCTCGACCTCAAAATCTTGAAACTGGGGATTGCCTTCCAGAATTTCTGTTAGGAGCGATCGCAACTGGGGAATATTCCACTGTCCATTACCGAGATCGAACAATGAGCGATGCTCAGTTTGGCTCGGCATCACCTGAAACGTCTCGTAGAAAGAACGATTGGCGGTGAGCGCCTGCAGGTCGAGATCTAACACTAGCAATGGTTCCCGCACGGTTTCCACGATCGTTTCGGCGTAATTTTTCGCTTCCATCAACTGCTGGGCGCTGAGTTTGAGCTCGTTGATATCCACCAACATCACCACAGCCCCATCAATCTTGTTGTCGATCGTCCGATAGGGTCGAATATGCAGATCGTACCAATGACCGTCTCGATCTTGAACCTCCTGAACTTTCAAATTGAGCGTGCGGATCACCTCTAAAATCAGTTGCTCTAAGTCCGGTATTATCAACTTGTGAGTGATGTCGCTCAAAGACCGCCCGACATCGGTAGAAATCAAGCTGAAGATGCGTTCGATTGCGGGAGTAAACCGGCGGATTCGCAGGTCGCCTCCCAGCATCAGGATCGGAATATTGATGCTGGCCAGCAGATTCTCTAAATCGTTGCTTACCTGAGTCGATTCAACATTGCGCCGCTGCAATTCGTCATTAATTGTGTTGAGTTCTTCATTGGTTGCTTGAATCTCTTCTTTCGCCGTTTCGAGTTCCTCATTCATGCTTTGCAACTCTTCGTTGCTGGACAAAATCTCTTCGTTGGCGGCTCTCAAATCTTGATTAGCGGCTTGATGTTCTTGGACGATCGCTCCGAGATGTTCTTTTGTGGTTTTCAGTTCCTGTAGCAGCCTTGCAATCTCCTGAGTTTCACCCTGTGAAGGATCAGAGTTGACTCTATCATCGTCAGTATCAGCAGCAGGCATTGCAGATATCGGGGACTCCTCTTGAAACAACACTAAAAAATAGTCTTTTACCACAGCGCCGGCTTGGAATGGAATCACATTAATTCTGACCTGCCGGATGATCTCGCCCTCTTTAACTTGCAAGCCTGCCCGTGCGATCGATTGCTTCTGGTGTGAGGCTTGTTGAATTGCAGTCCGCAGTTCCACGCGCAATCCTTCTTTTGCCATTCTTAGCAGGCTAAAGCTCGCCCTACCGGGGGCCGGTTCTAGGTAGGCATTCGTCTGTCCTCGAAATTGCAGAATCTCGCTGGCTGTGTTAATCACGACCCCGACAGGGGCATAGTGATTCAAAACAATGCGATCGGCCTGTTTCTCTATTTCGATTTCGTCCCACTTTTCCGTTTGCAGCGGTGGAGGGTTGGGGGGTGTCAGAGGATAGTTGCTAGCAGTTAAATCCATGCTAAGCCAATGCGACAACTGTTTTTTAGTATAAATTTTGTTCTTTTTGTCAAATAGCGCAAAGAATTCTGAAAAGTCTCCAACCGTTTCCGAAGTGCCTAACAGCAAAAAGCCTGCGGGCCGAAGCCCATAGTGGAACATTGGCAGCAGTTTTTTCTGCAACGGGGGGCCCAGATAGATCAGCACGTTCCGACAGCTAATCAAATCCATCCGGGAAAACGGCGGATCGGCGATCAGGTTTTGTCTAGCAAAGACGCAGAGTTCGCGCACGGGCTTAGCGATTTGGTATCCGCCCTCGACTTGGACAAAGAACCGATGTAGGCGTTCGGGTGAAATATCCGCGACTTGGGCCTGGGTATAAAAGCCACTGCGGGCGATCGCGATCGCACTTTCGCTGATGTCTGTGGCATAAATCTGAATCGGCAGGTTAGTAGATCGAGCTGCTAAAAACTCTAGCAAGCAAATGGCGATCGAGTAAGCTTCTTCACCCGTTGAACAGCCGGCAATCCAAATTCGGATCGGTTTTTTCGGCGATTTATCTTGGACAATTGCGGGAAAAACATTGCTGCTTAAGGCATCAAAGGTTTCGGGATCGCGGAAAAAGCTGGTGACATGAATTAAGACATCGTGATACAGCGCCGTTACTTCTGCCGGGGTGTTTTGGAGATATTCGGCATAATTTTCGATGCGTTCGAGCTTGTAGAGCAACATCCGCCGATGTATCCGCCGCTTCAAGGTGGTTTGCTTGTAGTGAGTAAAGTCAACTCCTGTAGCCGCCCGCAGCAAACTGTAGATCATGGCGATCGCATCTTTATTTGCGATCGCATCTTTATTTGCGATCGCATCTTCGCTGGTAGTCGATGCTGTCGCAGGCCGATCGGCAATGTAGGGATGACCGCCGATCTCTGCTATTTTCTGGGCAATTTTTTCCGGTGTCAAGATAAAGTCTACCTGACCCGTAGCCACCGCAGTATTCGGCATACTGCTGACTTGTGCCGATTGTTCGCATTGGGCAAAAGTAATACCGCCTGCGGCCTTAATTGCTTTTAACCCTTGGGCACCATCGCCGTCGCCCCCGGACAAAATGACGCCGATGGCTTTGTTCCCCCGTTCTTCGGCGAGGGAAAACAAAAAATTATCGACGGACATAAATACCCCGCGTTTTCTGCCGCGAGGCGTTAGCTTCAGCACCCCTCGATCGATGGTCATGCTGACATTCGGGGGGATGACGTAGACCTGATTCGGTGTTATGAGCATCCCATCTGTCACCTCATGCACGGGCATCTGGGTCGATCGAGCCAGAATTACACTCAACACACTTTCTTGACTCGGCAACATATGCTGAATTATTACAAACGCCATGCCAGTATTGATCGGCAAATGGCTCAGTAATTGCATAAATGCTTCCAATCCACCTGCAGAGGCTCCGATTGCGACTACAGGAAATAAGTCGTTTTGATTGTTTTGCTGCTTTTGATCAGTTTTGATCCCAGCTTTAGGTTGAAATTTCTTGAAATTATTTTTTTCAGTCATTTTTTATACCGAGTTTATATTTTTTAAGCAAGTATTATGGTATGTTCTTATTTTTATCATATATGATTAAGTATCCTAAACTGAAGGATTATCCATCTACCTGCGGATATATCGAGGCGCTGTCTGCGCGTGCGATCGAGCGATTTTCAAATTATTATTATTATTATTATTATTGAGAGCCGTACTGCATCAAGGGGGACAATCGTGAGCGTTGAAATCTCTCAAAATTTCTACTAATTGTACTCTTGAAAGTTAATAAAAAGTAAATTTTTCACATTCTGCGATCGTAGCAATTCTATGAAACTTTGCCAGAGAGTCCAGTTCCCCTAAATCCGCCAACTCATCAAGAAACTTCAAAGCGGAATCTTGTCCACCTTGATGAAGCAGTGGGGCTATGGAGAATCTCCGGGAAAATCCAGGGTAAACGCATCTAAATTAAATTGACAGAAGATCCTATTTGTGCATTGCTTCTTCTCTGAAACAACCATTCTTAAAACTCTTAAATTTGATGCAATTAACCAAGTTAAAATCGAGCTTTAATAATTTCTGAATTCTCAAAGCAGAATCAATTTAGATCGGGAATCCGTTTGAGTTTTTCAGCGTTAGCTGCCAGAGTATAAAATTTGAAGTAAATAATTATTATCCATTCCCGCCAGATACCGCTTCATTTTTAAACTTCCTTTAAATCCTTTTTCCTGTTTCAGTAAATTGACAGCAATCGCGACGTAGAAGAGCAAAATTTTCAGGAGAATGCTCTTTACGAATGCGACTCTTGTCTGAGCGAAAAAGGTAAAGGTTCAGGGGCGCTTGTCGCCCCCTGAATTGATAGCTTGTCGCCAGCAACCATTGCCGTTTTTGATAACTGTTCGCTAGTCTCACAGCGATCGCGATTTTTGACCTGCTTAGTCTAAACTCCAATTGCGAGGCGTTGCTTCTATGTTTTCCTTCGTTGCTGTTGAAGCCTATCGAATTCTCGGACATTTTTGTTAAAAATCCCGATTATTTACAGGTGGATTTTTTTGAGGGCGATCGCACCCGAATACTTCATTCTGTAGGTGAGAAATCAGTTGTGGGTTAGAGAGTAAGATCGAAGCGCGATCGCCCCTAGGTTTTTTAACTTGCTATCCTGAACTTGTCCTAAAAAATCAACCCAATGGATTCACTAACTTTTTGCAGAACATCAAGCTGACAGCGACAAGACAGGAGACTCCTGCCGAATCGGAATCTCAATACTAAACTCTGTTCCCCCGCCTGGTGCAGAAATACACTCCAAGCTTCCCCGGTGTTTTTCCACTACAATTTGCCAGCTAATCGACAGCCCAATCCCTGTGCCCTTACCGGGGGGTTTTGTCGTAAAAAACGGGTTAAATACGTGGCGACGAACCTCTTCCGATATGCCTGGCCCATTGTCCACAATTCGGACAGCTACATAATTGTTGCTGGTTATTTCTGTGCTAATCCGAATCACGCTAGGATTTGCTTTAATTTCTTCTAGCGATCTCTGCGTGTTCCACTCGTCAATAGCATCGATCGCATTGGCAAGTACATTCATAAATACCTGATTCATTTCTCCCCCATAACAGTCCACTTCGGGCAGGTTTGGGCAATAGTCCCGCACCACTTCAATCGAGGGGCGGTCTGACTTAAATTTTAGCCGACTCTGTAAAATCATCAGCGTGCTGTCAATGCCTTCGTGAAGGTTGACCGATCTCATTTCATATCCTTCTTGCCGTGCGAAGAGGCGCAAAGATAAAACGATTTCGCGGATGCGATCGGCTCCTAAGTACATCGATTTGAACATTTTAGGCAAGTCGTCTTTGAGATAATTTAGCTCGCTTGCCACGATTTCTGCTTGTATATCTGGAGCCGGATGAGGATAGTGCTCTTCGTAGAGGTCAAGGATAGTGACCAAAGTTTTTGAATATTCCAGAGCATAGGAAAGATTTCCATAAATAAAATTAATTGGATTATTGATTTCATGGGCTACGCCAGCCACGAGTTGGCCTAGCCCAGACATTTTTTCACTGTGAATGAGCTGGCTTTGCACCTGCTTGAGTTCGTGCAGGGAATTTTCGAGCTGTAGGGCTTTGTGCCGCTCTCGCGCTTCCGATGCTTTCAAAGCTGCTTCTGCAAGCTTGCGTTCAGCAGCCTCCTGCTTGAGGCGTTCATTCGTTTGGGAAAGTTCAGCAGTGCGCTCTTCTACCCGCCTCTCGAGCTCTTGTGTCAAAACTTGTAAGTCGGCTTCCGCTCGCTCGCGCTCGACAATTTGCGCCTGAAGCTTTTTAGTTAGCTTTCGCAGATTCAGATGCGTGATAGCCCGAGCTAAAACTTCTTCCTGTTGAAGGGGCTTAGTGATATAATCAACTCCCCCCACATTAAAGCCTTTGACTTTGCTTTCTGTATCGTCCAGCGCGGTCATAAAAATGACTGGGATATCTTGAGTTAAGTCATTTGCTTTTAGATGTTCACAGGTTTTAAATCCGTCCATTTCTGGCATCAGAACATCCAACAAAATTAAATCCGGCTGGCAATATTGCACTTTTTTGAGAGCATTAGACCCACTGCGAGCTACCCAAACAGTGAAGCCAGATGTACTCAAAAAATCCAATACTGAACCCAGATTAGTGGGCGTATCATCCACAATTAAAATGGTTCCTCTGTCTAAAGATTCGCTAGTCATTTTTAGTCCTCATCTAAACTGTTGAACAAATTCAACTAATTTGTCTTCTTCAAAGTTTTTGGTTAATTCAAGCAACTGATTGGCAAAAGGTGCATAACGCATATCTATTGCCTTCAGCTTGCTGGCTCGCTTCTCAATACTGAGTAGTTCACCTTTCATGGCTAAATCTAACAGGACTGCAACTTCTTCCGAAGGGGGAGCAATCAGTTGTTGGTCTGGGGTTTGGGAAGGGGGATTGGTGAAGATACCTTCGGAACTGAAAGTTGTCGGCTCCTCATAAATCCATTCTAAACGTAAATGGTTGCCCAAGCATTCTAATAACTTTTCTGCCCGAATAGGTTTGAGGAGAAAAGCGTTGCAACCAGCCTGGAAAATGCTGTGGGGATCGCCGGATAAAATGCTAGCAGAAGTCCCGATCGCGATTACATCCTTCAATGGAGGGATTTTTCTGATCTGCCTCACCGCTTCAAAGCCGTCCATCACTGGCATTACTAAGTCAATTATAATACAGTCAGGTTGAAATAACAGAGCTTTATTCACGCAGTCTTGACCGTCCGTTGCCTCCATTAAGTCAAACCCAATGGGAGCTAAAAGATTAACTAGGACAGAGCGATTTTGCCAGCGATCGTCAACCACTAAAATTTTCCGCCGATCGCCTGAGAAACTCCTGATAATTTTTTCAGGTTCTTTTTGATGCCCTTCCCAGCTTTCGGTAATAGGCAACTCTAACTCAAACCAGAAGATACTGCCTTTACCTACAGAGCTTTGTACTTTCAGTTCGCCGCCCATCATCTCGACTAATTGGCGACTAATTGGCAGCCCTAATCCTGTCCCCTCTATCTGGCTAACTGAACCCCCGCTGGCTTGCTCGAAGGGCAAAAATATTTTTGAGAGTTCGTCCGGCGCGATGCCAATGCCTGTATCTTCTACTTGGAAAATAAATTTCCCTGTTAGGGATTGGGGATTGGCGAGTGGTGACAAAGATTGCTGAGTCTCCAGTCTGTTTACTTTAAAACTAACGCCTCCTTTTTCGGTAAATTTTATCGCATTGCCGAGTAAGTTGATGAGAATTTGCCGCAATCTTTTTTCATCGGCTTGGACGCAAATGGAAAGTGGAATTAGCGGTTCGTAAATCAAAGAGATTCCCTTCTGTTGGGCGCGAATCTGGCAGATTTCAGTAATGCCTTGGAGAAAGTCTGACAGGTGAAACTCGGTGAGGTAGAGTTCCATTTTTCCGGCTTCGATTTTGGAGAGGTCGAGAACGTCATTGATGAGAGTTAGGAGGTGTTCGCCACACTGATGAATGATGTTAATACCAGAATTTTGCTGACTGGTTAAACCTGTGTCTCGTTTGAGGATTTGGGTATAACCTAAAATGCCGTTGAGCGGTGTGCGGAGTTCGTGGCTCATATTGGCGAGAAATTGGCTCTTGGCGCGGTTGGCTGCTTCTGCCGCTTGTTCGGCTTGCTGTCGCTCTTGAATTTCTACTTCTAGGCGCGTATTTTTGGCTTTTAATTCCTCGGTTCGCTCTTCTACTTTAATTTCTAAAGTGTGATAGAGGTTGGCATTTTCTAAGGCGATCGCAGCTTGTCCCGATAGCATCCGCAAAACTTCTACCCGCTTCGGCGTGAAAGCGCCCGCAATCACGTTGTTTTCTAGGTACAGGATGGCACTTAACTTACCTTGAGATAGGATAGGCGCACACAAAATTGATTTTGGTTTGTGTTGGGTAATGTAGGGGTCGGCGTAAAAGATTTCATCGCGGCCCGAATCATTTAAAACGACATTTTTTTGAGTTCTGGTGACGTAATTAAGTACCGAGATAGGCAGTTGCCCAGAAGTTGATACTGGTAAAGATTCTAGCACTCGGACTCGATCTTTAGTCCCCGCCGCTTCTATAACAAGTTGACCCTCTTTTGATAAAATAAGCGCTCCAGTTTCAGCGCCTGCGTTTTCTATCAAAATCTTCATTAACTTGGTCAGCAAGTTAGGTAGAACAATTTCGCTAGAAATGGCAATAGATGCTTTCATTACAGTTGCCAAGTCTAGCAACTCTGTTTGACCGCCTGTAATGGTCAAAGAAGAAGCAATTGTCATCTTAGGCTCGAAAGGGTTTTCTGTGATCACAGAGGATCGCGCTATTAATTGCGGGTATTTTTCTTCTAGATGTTTAACTTTAGCTAAAGCTCCCCAGCGCATATAGGCATAATAAGCATCCGTCATGTAGGTGCGGGCAATCTTTTCTTTACCCCATGAAAAATAGAATTTAGCAGCGAGTTCATAAGCTAGTGCTTCTTCGTTGATGTACTCGTTTTCTTTGGCAAGAGCGATCGCTTTGTCGTACATCTCGATCGCTTCTACTTTTTCGCCTAAAACACGATGCTTTTCGGCCTCTACTAAATAGAATTTATGTAAATGATTCATTGGGGCATAATGTGCCCATTTTTGCAATTTTTCTTGATTAGCTTGTACTCGGCTAAGAATGTCCTGTTGGTCGGACTGTGAAGTTTCAGAATACACAGCTAGCCGTACTAGAGAATCGTAGAAATAGAAGATAACAACAGTTAGCTGCCCGGTAGATGATCCGAAAGAACTTTCTACTTGAGGGATATTTTTTAAAGCTTCCTGGTAATTATCAAACACATAACAAAGCGCAAGTTTGTGCAAGTATAAATAATGAATAGCCAGTTGGTTGTTGGTTTGCTGATATAGCGGCAGCATTTTCTCTTCGTCGTAAGCTTCCCCCTTTAACTGGCATAGATTTTGGCTTTTTCCCATCATGTTTAAGACGGCTTGCCAACAGATTTTGGTATTATTAAGCGCTGTTTCTTGGCTGATTTTATGAATTGCATCTGTGTAAGTTGCTATCTCTCGTTCGAGTTGCATTAGTTGCTTGCCAACAAAAAACGAGTAATGACTCCACACCATGACGGCATAGCCAGCATATTCTAAATCTCCAGTTTCCAGCCCGCTAGAGAAAGCTGCCAGGAAAGGTTCTAAGGTATTTCGGACGTGTTCTTTCCAATGTTGAACGGCAGCATACACTAAGTGGCAAGTCTTGACTTGGATTTCTTTGGCATTTAACTTTGACACTAGACGTAAAGCTAATTGACCGAACTCATAGCCCCGCTCAATATCTCCTACCGCCCCGCAAAGAAGAAGACTATATACCGCATATGCAAAGGGAGACACAGAAGCATTGCCATATTGAACGGATAAATTGACCTGTTTGCACACTGTTAAAGGCACCAATACGGGCATCCCAGAATAGCAAGCAGAAAATATACTTGACAAAATCCTGATCGCTGCTAGTTGATAAGGATCGGTCATTTCAGGGAGCTCGATTAAGTCCTCAATTCGGGTTTCGCTCAAAATTGCCGCAGTTTCCCCCAGCGCCTGCCCAATATCAGATGGGTTTGGCGAGTTGGGAAACTCTACCTCCAACTGCTTTAAGACTTCCAGCCCCGTATTCAATGCTTCCTGCAGCTTGTTCTGCGCCATATAAGCTTGAATCTGGACTTCGTACACTTTTACTATGTCCAATAGCGTTTTGGCGCAGTTTTGTACTATCTCAACGAATCTCTGCATTCCATCAAAATCACCACTCAAATATGCTGACTCTGCTGCTTCCTCATGCAGCCTTAATGCCAGTTCATATTGATTGTCCCAACTATCTACCGCTAGCAGAGATAAACCTACTTGCAAATATTTGACGGCGGAATCGTGGGCTGTAGCAGCTTTCGCTTTCTGACCTGCAATCAGATTCAATTGGGCTAGTTCATATTTTTGGGATTCAGTAGTAAGTAAGTCAGTACCATAATTGAGTTGGTTAACTAAAGCAAAAATATTTTCTTTTCTGTCTTCTGGCGTGGTATTTTGCAGCAGCAGTTGACCGATTTTTAAGTGGGTCTCTTTTTTCTGATCATCGGGAATCAAAGAATAGGCAGCTTGCTGCACTCGGTCATGTAAAAACTTGTAGTCAACCTTCACATCAGTTAAGGTAAAAACGCCCGATTCTTCCTGACTAAATACGAGGGGAATTTTGTATTCATTGCTCAAAGGTAAAATCAACCCAGCTTGAAGTGCTTCCCACAATTGCGCCGCCGTGACTAAGGATGATTCCTGATTGACAATAGCCAAAACTTCTAAGTTAAAAGAGTTGCCAATACAAGCAGCAAATTTTAATACTTTTTGTGTATCTTCGGGCAATTTGCGTATATTTCTAGCAATGAGTTCGACAACATTGTAATCCGTGATGCCGATCGCTTGAATTTGCTCGATATTCCATTGCCAGAGCCCAGAATATAAATCATAAGTCAACAAATCTTCTTGATAGAGAGTTTTGAGTAGTTGACTTAAGAAGAAAGGATTGCCCTGCGTTTTATTAAAAAGTAGAGACGCGAAATTTCGCGTCTTTACAGACAGGGATTCCGAACCGCCAGATTCATTTAAAGTATCCGCAATAAATTCTTCGACATGAACGAGGTGTAATGGTTGAAGGACAATATTATTCACCTTCGTACCAGTTTGGCGAATCTTGTCAATCGTTTGCATCGTCGGATGAGTTGGATAAACTTCGTTATCTCGATATGCCCCAATCAGCAATAAATACTTGCTATCAGAATCAGTTATTAGCAATTCAATTAATTTCAACGATGCCGAATCCGCCCACTGCAAGTCATCGAGAAAGATAACTAAGGGATGGTCAATAGTCGTAAATACGCCAATGAATTGTTTAAAGACGCGGCTGAAACGGTTTTGAGCTTCAGTTGCCCCTAGTTCTGCTACGGGTGGCTGTTTGCCAATAATTAATTCGACTTCAGGGATAACATCAATGATGACTTGTCCGTTATCGCCTAAAGCGGATAACAGTTTTTCTTTCCAAGTTTGGATTTCTAGTTCGCCTTCGGTTAGAAGTTGCTGAGTTAAGGATTGGAATGCTTGAATCAGGGAAGCATAAGGAATATTGCGCTTGAACTGGTCAAATTTCCCCGCAATAAAATAGCCTCGTTGCCGCACAATGGGTTTGTGAACTTCATTGACCAAAACTGTTTTGCCTATCCCGGAATAACCGGAAACCAGCATTAATTCGGTGGTGCCACTAGCAACGCGATCGAAAGTTTCTAGAATTTTTTCAATTTCTTGGTCGCGACCGTAGAGCTTTTGCGGTATATTTAATTGCCCTGCTTTATCCGCACTTCCAACAACAAAGTTGGAAATATATCCGCTAGCCTGTAGCTTTATCAAACAAGTTTCTAAGTCAAATTTTAGTCCCTCAGTGCTTTGGTAGCGGTCTTCAGCATTTTTAGCTAATAACTTCATCGCAATCGCTGAAATTTGTGGTGGGATTTCAGGATTTAGCTGGTGAGGGGGAATGGGAGTTTTGGCAATATGGCTGTGTACCAATTCCAGCGGGTCTGTGGAATTAAAGGGCAACTCACCGGTGAGCATTTCATAGAAGGTAACGCCTAGTGAATAAAAATCAGTGCGGTAGTCAATTGACCGATTCATCCGGCCAGTTTGTTCTGGCGACATATAGGCGAGTGTGCCTTCGAGCAAATCTGGATGGCTGAGGGTCGAATTTTCTCGCTCCAGGCGCGAAGCGATGCTGAAATCAATAATTTTAACTTTTTCAGTGGCTGGGTTGATGATAATATTTTGTGGCTTTACATCTTTATGAATAATGTTATTTTTATGAATTTCTGCTAAGGCCGAGACAAGCTGAAGACCCACAGAAAGAAATTGAGTGATTGTGAGTTTTTTAGCATTCATCCAATCGTTGAGAGACTCGGAGCCAGAATCTTCTAATATTAGTGCTAAACCGTTTTTATAGCTTTCTAAACTAATGGCTTTGACGATCGCTTCTACGTTCAAGCTGTGCAGAATTTGATATTCGTGCCGCAAGCGGGTGATGTCAGAAAGAGTGGGATACTCAGCCTTTAGCGTTTTGACGATCACGCTGGAAAAGTCCGAATCCTTCCGAGCGCGATCGACTGAAGTTCTTATCCCGCTGTGGAGGGTTTCAACGAATTGATAGCCAGCTAAGTTGATAGTCATTGTTATTCTAGGGATCGCAAGGGAATTGAGCGTGAGGTTAAGGTCGGTTTAAAAACTTAAATATTATTGGAGCTGATTGTAACATAGTAATTTACTCAATTAAAGTGAGCTCATGTTTCGCTTCGGGCAATCGTGGCTTCATGAGATTGTGTTGTTAACTGTGCTGCCTCAATGCGCGTTTTGGGTGTTTCTTGTGGGATTAGTCGGCTGCACTTTCAAGTAGGGTGTCGATCGAGTGTTTTCCCGGTGCTGATAATTATCGTTGTCAACCATCACCTAAAACCGAATCATCCATCCATCCGCAAGCCGAACAATCCCAATGAACAGGCGGCTTTTCATACTGGGGGTAAGTCATTTCACATTGGGGACACCGACCAGTAAACAGTGGGTGGGTATCCAAAAGTTCTAACTGTTTCTTTGGTGTCCACCGCCGCCTAGGTTGCAGAATCAATTCGCCGTTGTAGTAGGTCGCGCCTTCGGGTTCCCACAATTCATCGGGTTTGGCGTTAGCATCTTCTTGAAAGTCGGGCAAGTGTCCGCGTTGGGGCCTGTGGGATGGACGGCAGAGATGAGGTGTGGGTTGCGGGCGTACAAGATACAGCGATGGCTCCGTCCCGGATGGAGCCATCGCACTCATGGATTTTGGGCATGGGGGCGCGTTGGGGTTATGGTTTGGGTTTAGTTTTCCCCAGAGGCGAGCGTATCTTTGGATAATACGCCTAATTTGCTGGGGCGATCGTCCCTCCTCAAATGATGAAACAATTGTGTGACTGGTTTGCTTGCATCTTCCTCCTGATGACTGGCACTTCCCGCTTTAATAACTATCCTTTTTTTCGCTCTATTTATGCTTCTTTTTTAGCGAGCAAACCTTCAGCATGAACAATTAAAGTCATCACTTTTTCGTAGTCAGTGCATAGGACAACATATAGGCTGGAACGATAAAGCCGATTTCCTTAACCGGAACATTAAAATATCGAGAAAACCTACACATTAAAGCCGGCTCCGTGAAAGAAGAATCCCCGAAATAGAATTTCGAGGATTCTCAAGAAAATCAAAATTTTGACCACAATCCTGAAGCTAAAAAACCAGATTTAGCCTTCAGTGGGATAAGGTTTCTCCTGACTTGGTAGACTGGGAGTGCGGAAAATCGCAATAATTGCTCGCACCACGAAGATAAATATTGCCAGGGCCCCAACCGAAAAGATCACATCACCTGGAATCCTTGTCCAAACCGTCCAGTGCATCCATTGCGAACCCATCACCGTTTCACCCCGTGCATACCAAGTTCCGTAATTGATCGACTGAGTAAGCTGGTAAAAACCATTCGGAATCGGCCCAAATAGCAGCATCACCACCAAACCAATATTCAGGAACCAGAACGAGAACTTTAGCTGCTTCTCATTCCATACCGATTCCGGCGTAAATTCCCGCAGGGCAAACAACATTAGTGCTAACGCCAGCGACCCATACACCCCAAACAGCGCTCCATGCGCGTGAATAGCGGTTGTATTCAAGCCTTGGGAGTAATAGAGAATACTGGGCGGGTTGATCAGGAAACCAAACACCCCTGCCCCCACCAAATTCCAAACGCAGGTAGCAATAAAGAACCGTAGGGGCCAGCGATAGAAACCTTCCGCCTCCCGTGAAAATTTCAGCGTTTGCAACACCTCAAAGCCAATTAAGGTGAGGGGAATCACCTCCAAGGCAGAAAAGACAGACCCAACTGCCGCAATAAACACCGGAGTTCCCGAGAAATACAGGTGGTGCAGCGTTCCCACAACACCACTACCCAAGTAGAGGATTGTGGTCAGATATGTTGCCCGTAATGCTGAGGACTTTTTCAAGAAGCCTAACTCACTACACAAGTAGGCAATCACCACCGTGGCAAACACTTCAAAAAAGCCTTCGACCCACAGGTGCACCACCCACCAGCGCCAGTATTCGGCAATACTCAACGGAGTCCGGTTCGTGTAGAACAGTCCCACCGAGTAGAACAGGGGAATCGTAATCGCACTGTAGAGGAAAAAGTGACTTAATCCTGTCGGGCTTTTCTCCTGTTGTAAAGCCGGGCGGAAGGCACGGTACATCAGGAATAGCCAGAACACCATCGCCACAATCAGGAGAACTTGCCAGACCCGCCCTAACTCAATATACTCATAGCCTTGATGCCCCCACATAAAGCTATCTTCAACGCTGAGAATCCCTTGAATGGCGGCCCATGAGCCCACAAGGGAACCCACCACCACCACTGTCAAAGCACCTAACAACACCAGGTTTCCCACCGCCTGACCTTTCGGTTCAATGCCTCCAAAGCGCGGTGCAAAGTAAAGCCCTGCGGCTAACCAGCAGGTAGCAATCCAGAATATCGCCAGTTGCACGTGCCAGGTGCGAGATGCCGCATAGGGAAGAAATTGTGCTAGGGGAATGCCATAAAAACTATCGCCTTCAACGGCATAGTGTGCCGTTACCATTCCCATCGCCATTTGCACCATGAATAAGTAGGTAGGCGGGAAAAAACCAATCTATGTAACAAAATATTAAGTTACCTAATTGGAGTTAAACTTAAGACGT
>NZ_JAUBSH010000085.1:0-3222 GCF_036704705.1 Microcoleus sp. K1-B1
AGTGAGGGTAATTGTTTGGCCCGCAAGTGTGGAGGCAAATTCAATGGCATCGCCGGCTGCTGCGGAGGCGATCGCATTTCTCAAGGAACCGGGCCCGCTATCATTAGTGTTAGTAACGGTAATAGTTGCTAAAGTTCCTTGATAATCCGCCATTGCTTCTGGAGTCAAGGCTAAGGGAGTTTCAATTTGACCCGAGGCAAATTCTAAATTCCAGTCGCCGCCACTGCCGGTTATGTTGGTAGATGCCGCAACGTCAGCCCCGGTTAATTGACTGAATCGATCGACGAAATTAGCACCTGTACCGCCTGCTACATCGCAGCCGTAGAGCATGATGTCTGCTTGTGGGGCTAGTGAAGTTTGCCACTTTTCCAACTGGCTTTTGTATTGCTCTATGTTATCTGAACCCAGAGCGGTATTTCCTAATTGTAGGCTGCCGGAACTGCCGTGAGAAATAATGTGAACCGAGTCTATCGCCCCCTTAGTAGAGGCGTATTTTTCCATCTCGGAGGTGATTTGTTCGATGCCGTTTTTGGTGCGATCGAGTATTACTACCTGCTGTCCCGGCAGCACTCCCGTTGTAAGTGACTCGTAATCTTCCACGCCGGAGTCAATGAAGACTAATGAGCGAAGTGGCAGTTTTTCAAAAGAAGATTGTGAGTTAACTTGAGCGAATGTAGAACTCATATTGGAGACTCCTTTAAGGGCATTATTAGTAGATACACCCGGAGTTATCTCATCAAACTTATTTGATAACTATGCGATTTTGGCAATTAATTTTTGTATTGATCGAGGTAATCTGAACTGAGGATAACAGAGCCTAATTGCAGTTAGTTCTATCGGCCGTCAGAAGTTGTGCGAAGTTTGTCAATCTCTCTAAGAATATCTGAAACTGCCAGCGACCTTGTTTATTTTGCTCATTGTTATTTAACCTATCTATCAGTTTCTCCTATTTCTGCTGCACTGCCATCCGCAATCGCACGGAATTTATATTCTGCGTGTTTTCCCTTACTTTTGGCAAACGCGCAATTACCGATCGATCCGATATCCTACTGGTTATACCACTTTCAAAAAAGAATCCAAATTTAGGTTCGTGCTTCAAACATCGATAGCCATTAGTCATTCGGAATTCTAAAATCTAAAATTTAAAATCTAAAAGGGTATGACAGTTAGTTGATTGGCCTGGCAACTGCACCGCTCAAGATTCTGTGGAAGATGGCGGTTTTTTCCCTGCATTGCGAATATTAATAATCTTATTTAGCGCCTCAAACCAAAAAGCAGCCCCCATCGAAATAGCTACGCCACTCAATATCCAACCAAACAATTTTGCCATCAAAGCCGGCCACAATAACTTCCCCTGCCTATCTCGTTCTAAGGTGTTCTGCTCGCTCCATCCAAAAGGCAGAGCTACCCGATCCAAAGCTCGATCGACATCCTGTTTAACTTTTGTCAGACTGGTTAAATTATTTGAATTAGTCTTAGCATTGCTTGCAACCAACTGCTCAGCGTACAAATTAACAGTCGATCGCTAAAGCCACCTTTTGGTTAATCTTAGCATTGCTCGCAGTCTGGGCGAGTTGGCAGATTTGGCAACTGTTACGTTTTTATATTCATAATTTCAAAAATAGGAATCAAACAACTGATGGCAGTGCGAAAAAAATAATTAACGATTTGTCGGTAGCACAGTGGTTGTTGCGAGCGCAAAAATTGCAGCAACAAGGCAAATACCGTCAAGCTTGCCGCTGTCTTTACATGGCGGTGTTGCAGCGGTTAAATGATGCGGGAACCGTGGTTGACCAACCCAGCCGCACTGATGGCGAATATTTGGAATTAATCCAGCAATTACCCCAGCCCATGCCTTACGAAACTGTGATAAGAATACATGAGCAATTATATTTTGGAAATGCGGAAGCTGACGCCTCAACCTTTGAACAGTGTCAGCAAGCTTATCAACAAATTAAGGATTAAGTAGGTAAACGCAAAAAAACAATAATATCGAATCGATAATTTTAGGGTCAGGTTTTACCAACAATAATTGCCAAAAACCGACAATCTCAAAAACCCCCAGCCAATGGCAAATCGCCATCTACTTCTTTCAATATACAAAAGTTCAAGGTCGTACTCGAATAACGCGCGTAGCATCTAAGAGTACGACCTTGAAATGGTTCTATCAGACCGAAGTAGCAAATGGGTTGAAAGCCACGAAACTAGCACCAGCAAGGGGATTCGGGTCGAGACCGCCCACAATCGGCCCTGTGGGTGAATTCCATTAGTTGTCGGTGCCAGCGACTGTCACACAGCGAAGATTTTACCCGCGCACCTCACTTTCTTGAAAAAAGCTGTAGTGAGGAATCAGACTGATAAAAAGCATTTAACTACTTGCGGGACATATTAGTAGAGCAAGGATTCCTCGCCCTACTAACAGCCTTAGATGAGAGTGATACTTGTTGCCGCTGTACTGCCGAAACTGTAGCCCGCAGTGGGGTTAGTAAGACCTAAGCGCACAATCCCATTATTGGTAGTAAATGGGTTGTCTTGAATACTAAAGGTTTTGCTGAGTTCGCCGTCGGCGAAGGACAACGTGCCGCCAGTGGGGCCGCCCGGGTTAAGCAGGTAGTCGGTACCATATACAGGTGCAGGACCGGCGCCTGGAGTACCCGCCAGAATAATATAATCAATCGATGCTGCACCTAAGCCGCTTGAGCGGGTAACTGTAACCGTTGTGC
Organism: Microcoleus sp. K1-B1; assembly: GCF_036704705.1. Lineage (NCBI taxonomy): Bacteria > Bacillati > Cyanobacteriota > Cyanophyceae > Oscillatoriales > Microcoleaceae > Microcoleus > Microcoleus sp. K1-B1. Next base: position 2,724 of record NZ_JAUBSH010000085.1, read on the forward strand.
CGCCCCCCTGAGCGCCGATCGAGCCGTAATTAGACGCACTATACTGGAAGACATTGCCAGATGCACTGCTGCTACCGTCAATAATGTCTAGTATTGCTGTTGACGGAGTGCCGACGGGGCCGTTATTGAGATATAGGTTAACACTCTCAGTCATTTCAGGCACAGTATCAGCATTGACAAAGATGTTGAACGTCGTGGAAGTTACCCCAGGGCCAAAGGTGAGTACACCAGCAGTAGACGCATAATCAGCCGCAGTTCCTCCAGTTGATAGGGCGCTGCCGTCAAGAGTACTGTAGCTAATGGTTCCGGCAGCCGTAGTGGGACCGATGCGATTGACTGTCACCGTAGCAAAGCCAGATGATTCCGGAGTGGTGAAAGTAGCCGCACTAAAAACAAACTGGGTTGCTGTTGATGTTGCTGGAGCCGGAGTTGTCCCCGGAGTTGGCGGCACATCATTAATCGTCAAAATTGACGGACTACTGCCGACATTGCCACCGAA
>NZ_JAUBSH010000085.1:3322-28327 GCF_036704705.1 Microcoleus sp. K1-B1
GCCACCGGTGCGAGTAACGTTAATCGTCGCCACGTTGCCTTCAGCCACCGTGTAATTTGGTTGGGCGAACTGGAAGATACTGGGAGATGTCGGCGTCGGCGCCGGAGTTGTCCCCGGAGTTGGCGGCACATCATTAATCGTCAAAATTGACGGACTACTGCCGACATTGCCACCGAAGAGCACCAAATTCACCGTTTCCGGCGATGATTCCACATTCAAATCAGTCAAAGACGTCACGGTGAAACTAGCGGTTGTTTGCCCCGCAGCAAAATTCAACACCCCCGTCGCCGAAGTGTAATCTGCAGCAGTGCCTGCTGAACTTGCCGAACCGTCAAGAGTAGTGTAGCTAATCGATCCAGCCTCCGTGCCACCGGTGCGAGTAACGTTAATCGTCGCCACGTTGCCTTCAGCCACCGTGTAATTTGGTTGGGCGAACTGGAAGAGACTGGGAGCTGTCGGAGTTGGAGTTGGCGTCGGCGTCGGCGTCGGCGTCGGCGTCGGCGTCGGCGTCACATCAATGCCTTGATATTGAATACTCCGCACTAGGTAGTCGGAACTATCGGTTTTGGTGGAGGTAGCGAGGTAGGCAGCGGTGGGGTTCGTGTAGCCTTTGGCGGAGAACCGCAGTTCGTCAAAAGTAACGCCGGTGAGAGAGTCTCCTACTATCTGGAATGTGAAATTGCCATCGATACTATCGCCAGTGAAAGTCACTCCATCTGAAGACACACCGAGCGGTTTTGGAGTGGCAGGAGCGCTGAGGCGAGTGATCGTAAAATTGCTGGCCGATACCGGCGCCCCATCATTAAAGAGTTGCAGCGAACCAACTTCATCGCCTTGATCGTTCACTGTAGAACTTGATTTGGGAAATAATCCACTCAGGCCGATCGTGGCGCTAGTGATATCTTTATTATCTGCCCATTTCACCTTCAGCACCTGAGATAGATTGGTGTTGGGGTCAAAGTTGATTTCCGCCCGCAATTTATTGACATCGGTAAACCAACCACTATAAGAGCCGTAGACACCAATACCACCGGTACCGCCGTAGCTCAACCCGCTTTTAGGGGTTTCGTTCGTTGCTAACGTGAGGTTGCTGATGGGAATAGGGTTAGTGTAGTTCGTTTCAAAGCCATCAAAAGCTATCCCAGACAGTTGGATGCCTTGATTTTGGGCTGCAGTAGGCCATTGTGCAATTAGCTCACTGATGCTGCTGTAATTAGTGGTTGTACCCAAAGAACCAGTGAATGAAGTAGCCATAGCTTCTCCTTTGATGATGAGTAATTAATGATTAGAAGTGACTGAAAACCAGAGGTTGGGCTTTCTTGTAGCGATCGATCACTGCAAGAAAATTTTCCTCATACCTGCCGGTAAATCAAGTAAAAATGCTTGCCCAATAAGCATCTGAAGGTATTATTGCCCCTGATCAAATATTGAGTGTAAAAAATACACCTACTTAGACCTATTTACATAGGGATGTTTAACTTTCATCATCAATAGGTTTTATCCGGAAAAATTGCGATATTTTTTTCAGCCCTATAAAAAGCGGGTTTTACACATCTGTAGAGGAGAGCTTAAATCCAACATTCCGGGCCGCCCAAGAGGCCGCGTTCACTGCTTCAGCGGACAAAAGTGAATCAGCAGAGACTTTTATGAGTAAAAATACTCAAGATTTTATATGTCTACGCATAACTCTGTTGGGAATTTCTAAAAATTGAGGTTCGGGCGTAAGTTAAATCTGATTCCATTAAAAATGCGATGGTAAAAAACCAAGTTTATTGGTGTTCCGTAATGTGATTCACGAGCGCTAAAATATCTCAAATGGGTTCTATATTATGAGTGAGTTGATTCATTCAAAACCCCCCATGTTATATTTATTTGTACTTACTTACTTACTTAACGAGCGATGAACTTGTCAAAGCGTAGGTTATGGTTGTTGGGAGCGATCGCCATTACTGCAATAATGATCATTACCCTGTTATTTGCTCCTGCTAACAACAAAATCAACAGAGGTTCTACTTATAATAGAGCGCCGGACGGCTACGGAGCATGGTATGCTTTTATGTCAAAACGGGGAACCGAGGTTCACCGCTGGCAAAAACCTTTTGAAGACCTTGCTAAAAACCAAGATGCAAAACCGCCTAGTACACTTTTACGTATCTATAGTAGCTTGATACCAGAAGGTGTTTCTGAGACAGAGAAAAAGTGGGTGGAACAGGGCAATGTTTTGGTAATTTTGGGAGTTCGCACACCGGTGACACCAGCACCTTTTAGTAGCTTGCACCCAGCTTCAGCCGGGGAAATCAAGATTGACACGGGGCGGAGATATCCCAGTGATAAAAAACAAGTTTTAGACGATCAATTTGGGGCAATTGTTTGGAAAAAAACACTGGGTAAGGGAACAGTTTATTTTTCCAGCACCTCCCATTTAGCTGCTAATGCTTATCAGGATTTTCCAGGTAATTATGAATTTTTAGCAGGGCTGGTTACTCAATTAGAAGGTGGAGAAAAAGAAATAGAAGGAACCCAGCAGGCTCTAGCAGTCAAATTAATCCAAAATTCAATTAACCCGCAAAGCCAGGGAACGAGTAAAATCCTCAATAAAGTCTGGGTAGACGAATACATTCACGGCTACAAAGATCCAGAAGTTCTTGAAAGAGAATACGAGGGAAATTTATTCACTTATTTAGCCAAAACTCCTCTATTTCCCGTTTTGATACAGGGTACAATTATTTTACTCGTTGCTATTTTTGCCGGGTGGAACAGGTTTGGACAGCCTGTAACTTTATCAGCGCCGCAGGTTGACAACAGCGAAGCTTACATTCAAGCACTAGCGGGTGTTTTGCAAAAAGCAAACAGCACTGATTTTGCGGTAGAAATTATCGGAAAAGAAGAACAGTTACAACTGCAAAAAGCATTCTTATTGGGACAGGGTTCGCTGGAAAGTGAAACCCTAACAAATGCTTGGGTTGAGCAAACAGGGCGAAAAGCGGCAGAATTGTCAGAACTTCTGCCCTCGCCATCTCATAAACGCCGCATCAGCGATTCAGATTTGCTAGCCTGGTTGGGTAAATGGCAGCAGATCCGTCAACATCTCCCCTCTGATAGGAAAAATCTAAAATGAGCGAAACAAACTCGATTTTTAAACGCCTCAGCCAAGCCCTCGACAAAATAGTTGTGGGTCAGTCTTCCACAGTACAGCACTTGCTAGTGGCACTTTTGAGCGGCGGCCACGTGATTATTGAGGGAGTGCCGGGAACCGGGAAAACTCTACTTGTTAAAGCGATCGCCCAATTGATTCAAGCAGATTTTCGTCGCATTCAACTCACGCCGGATATTTTGCCGTCGGATATCTTGGGAACGAATATTTTTGATTTTGACAGCCACAGTTTTACCCTGAAAAAAGGGCCAGTGTTTACAGAAGTTTTGCTGGCGGATGAAATTAATCGCACGCCTCCGAAAACCCAGTCAGCACTGCTAGAAGCAATGGAAGAACAGCAGGTAACGTTAGACGGTTCGACTTTAGCTCTGCCAGAATTATTTTGGACAATCGCCACTCAAAACTCCCTAGAATTTGAAGGCACTTATCCGCTACCAGAAGCTCAGTTAGATCGATTTTTATTTAAACTTGTTGTTGATTATCCCGATGCAGCCGCCGAAAAGCAAATGTTGCTGAACGCAGAGGCAGGATTTCGCGCCAAACGCATCGATTTAGCTCGGATCAAATCTTTAGCAACGGTAGAGCAAATAATTAGCGCCCGTCAAGCAGTACAAACTGTCAAAGTAGAAGAGAAAGTGCTCGATTACGTGCTAGCTTTGGTACAAAATACGCGAAAACATCCCGATTTGGCATTGGGTGCTTCTCCGCGATCGGCAGTAGCTTGGTTGCAAAGTAGTAAAGCTCACGCTTGGCTAGTCGGCAGGGATTATACTACTCCTGATGATGTCAAGGCGATCGCACTGCCGCTTTTGCGTCACCGTCTGATTCTCAAACCAGAATCGCTGCTAGATGGCTTGCAAATTGATTCGGTAATTGCTTCGGTATTAAAACAAGTCGCTGTACCGAGGTAAACTGAAATATAACTATGACGATCGCAATCAAAATTCTGGATCGTAATGATGTAGATATTCTCAAAAATGTCGATCCAGATGTCTTTGACAACTCGATCGATATCCCACGTACTGAAGAATTTTTGACAGACTCGCGCCACCATCTGGCTGTTGCAATCGATGACGATCGAGTTGTCGGCTTTGTCTCAGCAGTTCATTATGTTCATCCCGACAAGGCACGTCCCGAACTGTGGATTAACGAGGTTAGCGTAGCAGAAACTCATCGCCGGCAAGGTTTGGGGAAGCGTTTGATGAATGCAGTATTTGAGGTCGCTCGTGAGTTGGGTTGTACAGAAGCTTGGGTGCTTACCGATCGCGAAAATACAGCAGCGATGAATCTGTATTCGGCTGTTGGTAATCCAGAAACACCGAGCGATCATGTTATGTTTACGTTTCGTTTGGAGGAATCGAATTCCTGACAAAAAATCTTTATTAAGCAAGTATTGTAGGAATTGAGCGCAAAAATACCACACCAGAACTATGAAGAAGTCTCTAAACGAAGTCAAGAAGCTTGAAGACCTGCCAAACATTGGGAAATCAATGAGTGCGGATTTGCGAAGCATTGGTATTGAGCAACCAGATCAACTTAAAACGCGATCGCCATTAGAAGTGTTTCACGAACTTGCTAATGTCATGGGACATCGCCACGATCCATGTGTACTTGACGCTCTCATTTCTGTCAAAAGATTCCTCAATGGCGAACCAGCTAAGCCTTGGTGGCGTTATACAGGTGAACGACGCAAACTACTTGCAAATCATGTAAAGGAAGAAAGCAAATAAAATTCGGAACTCTCGTTGAATTGTGTACACCAGTATCTTAATCAGAAATTGTAATGATTCCTTCTATTCGCCTTTATTTCCTGTTAGCGATCGCCATTCCGATCGCCCTTTTGCTCGCTATGCTTGTAAATCAGCAGACAAGTATTATCGGCACTTTGCTATTTGACTGTTTAATTGTAGGTCTAGCGATTACCGACGCACTGCGCGTAAAATCTCATCGGGTGGAAGTGACACGCCATCCGTTGCACAGACTTTCGATTGGGCGAGACAATCCGGTTATACTGTCAGTGCGATCCTCTCCGAGGGCTGCGCTAACGGCAAATCAAACAGCTAAAATTCGCCTGCGCGACTCCTATCCCCTAGAGTTTGATGTCTCTAAACCGATGCTGGAAGCCGACCTCAATCCTAACAGCGAGGAGGAATTAACTTATACAATCCGCCCGTCAAATCGCGGAAAATATAAGTGGGGAGATATTCAAGTGCGGCAGTTGGGAAACTGGGGTTTAGCATGGAACGACTGGAAAATACCTGCTAGTGAACAAGTTGCCGTTTATCCCGATTTAGTGATGTTGAAAGAACTCTCTATTCGGCTAACATTGGAAAATACTGGCACAATGCGGCGGTTACAAAAACTCGGCATGGGAACTGAATTTGCCGAACTGCGGGAATATGGTATTGGTGACGATCCTCGCTTGATTGATTGGAAAGCTACTGCAAGGCGATCGCGCCCTTTAGTCAGAGTTTTAGAACCAGAAAAAGAGCAAACTTTGATTATTTTACTCGACAGGGGACGGCTGATGACTGCGCGAGTCCAGGGTTTGAAGCGTTTTGACTGGGGAGTGAGTGCAGCGCTATCTTTAGCTTTGGCTGGACTAAATCGGGGCGATCGCGTGGGAGTCGGTGTGTTCGATCGGGAAATCACGACTTGGATACCCCCAGAAAGGGGTCAACATCAACTGTCTAAATTAATTGAACGCCTTGCACCAATTCAGCCAGTTTTGTTAGAACCAGACTATGTTGGCGCTGTAACTAAATTAGTAAGTCAACAAACTCGCCGTGCATTAGTTGTGCTAATTACTGATTTAGTAGATGTCACAGCTTCTACAGAAATGTTTTCGGCTTTAGCGCGTTTAACACCTCGTTATTTGCCTTTTTGTGTAACTTTGCGCGACCCTCTCGTTGACAAAATCGCTCACACTTCCACCGTAGAAATTACACCTACTTATAATCGTGCTGTAGCTTTAGATTTACTAGCACAGCGTCAGGTAGCTTTTGCACAGTTGAAACAAAAAGGAGTTTTGGTTTTGGATGCACCAGCCAATCAAATTAGCGAGCAATTAGTTAACCGATATTTGCAACTTAAGTCTCGGAATCAGCTTTAATCTTCTCAGCTTCCGCAGCATTCGCAAAGTAAGGTAAAGGCCCTTTGAGAACAGACCAGTTTTTATAGATGAAACCGATTACCCAAGGGGCTGAGACAACAAAAAACAAGACACCTAGCTGTACTTCAGAGCGAAATATATCTAGATTGCTTCCTGTTTGCTTGTCAAGAAATCTTGTATATGACACATTCCAAACTCCCCAAATAAGATTTATCAAAGCCCTAAAAATTATTAGTACAAGTAAGCTGCGAGTTTTTACATACAAAATTGCGTTGATGAAGGTTGCAATAACACTAAATATAAAATTATAAGAATTTAGAGACAGCAGAAAAAAAGCTATCACTGTTCGGGTCTTTCCCCATTTTTCCGCCCATCTGTGTAAGAGAATAGCCATTAAAATAAAAGCAGAAAATATGGGAGATGTTGCATAATAGTAAATAGCGAAAATCAAGTAGTAAAGTGCAGGAAAAAACGTTTTTGAAGCTGTCATTAAAATACTGCCATTTCTATTACTGATCAATAAGTTTTCCACAAAAGAAGGTACAATGAAAGACAAAGGATAATAAAATATTCGGAATACACCTATTGCGAAAACCACGCTAGCGATCGCCAGACCTACTAAGGGAAACCATTGGTAGCGATCGGGAACTTTACCAACCAGATATTTAATTTCAATTCCCGCTAGCCTGCATTGTCGCCACACCAAAGCCAGTAACAAAATCATTAAATAAGTTTCAGCTATTTTATCAACAAATGGATCTAATGGTGTTTTACCATCGAACTGTATCCCCCGTGTAGAGCCAATCATTCCTATTTGAAAGTAAATGCCTGTACCCAATAAGCAGTACCATCCAAATATATGCCGAACCTTGATTCGAGAAAAAGGATTGTCTTCGGGAAAGCGGATGTTAGTAAGAGTCATAATTTTAATTAATTACTTGGCTCGATATGGGTAGGTAAGGTGCTATTTGGGTCAAATTTAACGTCAAATGTACTCACAGACTGCTGTTTGACCGTTAGATTTAGATCCCCCTCGCCCTTAAGAAGAGGGGAACCGGAAGTCCTCTTTCGTCCGCCTCCGGCGGGGGATTTAGGGGGATCGCCCGGATTTCAAGCTCCGAATTATCTAGGAACTTCAGCCGATCGCCTTTTACTGCAATACATCACCAACAGCGCAAACAACCCGATCCCAGCCAAATACTTCAACGGATCGGGAATTGCGGGATTTGGCGAGAAAAAACCCTCGATCGTACCAGCAATTATCAGCATCGGCACAATCCCAAATACCAATTGTGCAGCTTGAGTACCGTAAAATTTCATAGCATCAGCACGACGGTATTTGCCAGGAAAAAAGATGGCGCGGGCGATGATTAAACCAGCGCCGCCAGCTAAAAAAATCGCCGGCAATTCCAGGGAACCGTGAGGAAATACAAACGCCCAAAAAGGGTAAGCTAAATTGTGCTGAGCTACTAAACTGGCGATCGCGCCGATGCTCACTCCATTAAATGCCATAATATAAACAGTGTAAATACCGAAAACAATCCCTCCCCCAACAGCCGCAAAACATACGGATAGATTGTTAGTCATAATACCGCTAGAAGCTAAAGGTTCGATTCCCACAATTGAACCCATCCACAATTTCCCGTCATCGCGTACCGTTTTAATCAAATGTCCAGGAACTACTAGGGACAAAAACGCCGGATCTTGCCAAGCAAACCACCAAGCAATCAACACCATTACTAAAAAAATACCCGTCGCAGTCGCCGTATAACCAAGCGTCTCCTGTACCGTAGCCGGAAAACCCCAGCGACAAAACTCCACCATAGCTTCCCAATCTTGGCGGCGCGAACCTTGGTAAATTTGGGTGTAGCCACGAGAAGTTAACCTTTGCAAATCTTGTAACAAAATATTACCGACTTCATTTGTCCTCGCCCTAGCCAAATCCGCCGAAACAGAACGGTACAAACTCGCTAATTCCCTGATTTCAGACGCAGGTAGGGACTTTAGCCCCTTTTTTTCCACTTGCTGTAAAAGAGTGTCCAACCGTTTCCAGTTCGGTTCCCGCCGCGCGATCCAACGTTTAATATTCATAAAGTTTTCACTAAGTTCTATTAGATATAGCTTAAGATAGTTGTAAATTTTCCGCCTCACACAACTATACCCATCCAGTCATGCCTAAAAAAAATCTTAGTTCTTCTGGACAAACAGGCCCCTTGAGCGTCGGTAATGTGGTTAGCGCTAGTTTGCGGATTTACCGCGACCATTTTAAGTCATATTTTGGTTTGGCTTTCACAGCTTATCTGTGGTTATTAGTTCCGATTTATGGTTGGGCTAAATATTCTGCCATCTCAGGGCTCATTTCTCGTCTGGCTTACGGTGAAGTTAGGGAAAATCCTGAGACTGTCAGTGATGCTAACAGTGAGGTGAATCCTCGGATGTGGCGTTTTTTGTGGGCGGGTGTATTGACATCTATGATTTACATTGGAGTCTACTTGGGATTTGCGATCGCGCTGTTAGTTGTGGGAGTGGGGGCTGCTACTATCTTTGGGCAAAATGGCAGAATTATTGGAGGTTTGCTGGTAGCCGTTGGGGTAATTGCTTTCTTAATTATATATATCCGAATTCTCTCTCGCTTGCTGATTGTTGAGGTGCCGCTGGCGATCGAGAACAATCAGAGTGCTAGTTCAGCAATCAGTCGCAGTTGGGAGTTAACTAAGGGGTCGGTTGGACGCATTCAGTGGATAGTTGTTGTTGCCTTTTTGGTTTCTCTCCCGGTTTACATTGTATCAAATGTACTTACCGCGATCGTTCAAATTGTTTTACTTAGAATTTTGGGGCCAGAATCCAGTCTATACTTCTTATTTTATTGGATTTTGATTGTGGGACTGAGCTTTGGCTTTGGCGCGCTGCTAACTCCTTTTTGGCAAGCTATTAAAGCCATTATCTACTACGACCTCCGCAGTCGCAAAGAAGGTTTGGGTTTGCAAATGCGCGATAAAAAACGCGATTCAAACAAGCCAAATACCAAAAAATGAATGCCCCAATACCAGATTGATTAAATAAATTTGGTATTTAAATAGTTCAATTTTTTTAAGAAAAAACGCCAAATTTAACGGAATTTACTCTCTATTGAAAAGTAAGCCCACCTAATTAACCCTAAGCTCTGCCTTCTGCCTTCTTCCTTCTATCCTTTACATCCGTTACATCCCGTACATTGCTCGTTGCCGAACCTTCTTCCTTCTTCCTTGGACTTATGCCACTTTTTAATCGCTTCACTCTCCACACTCCCGAAAGTGTAGAACTCGAATTTACCTTAGCGGGAATTGGCAACCGAGCATACGCATTGCTGATAGACTATATCATTTTGGGTGTGATGATATTAGTGTTTCTATTAAGTGCGCTGATATTTAATTCAGTGTTGCTTGAGACGATCGCAAAGTTGCTAGGAAGTACCAATCGCTTAGAACTCTGGTTGATAGCAGTTCAGGCATTAATTGGTTTTTTCATTTATGTAGGTTACTTTGTATTTTTTGAAACGGTGTGGTCTGGTCAAACACCAGGCAAGCGTCGTGTCAAAATCCGAGTAATTAGGGATGACGGCCGTCCAGTCAGGCTTCAGCAATCAACACTGCGGGCTTTGATCCGGCCTTTTGACGACTTATTTTTTATAGGCGTATTTTTTATAGTGTTCAGCCAGCGGGAAAAACGTTTAGGAGATTTGGTAGCCGGCACCCTGGTAATTCAAGAAGAACAACCTCTGACAACTACTGCATTGAAAGTATCAACATCGGCTCAATCCCTGGCAAAAAAATTGCTGATCGATACCGATATCTCCCGCTTGCTGCCAGAAGATTTTGCTGTAGTTCGAGAGTATTTGCAGCGGCGCGAAGCTATGATACCTAGTGCCAAAAATGAATTGAGCAAACAACTGGCTACTCAGGTTAAAGAAATCATTGGTTTGGGAAAACTGCCGACAAAAGTTGATGCTAATCTCTTTTTAGAGGCTGTATATTACGCCTACCAGCAGCAAGTTGACAATTAATATCAAGCCGGGTTAATTACTTATAAATCCACGGGCATGGGGAATTGGGCGTGGGGAATTGGGCATTGGGCATTAATCTGACTAAAGCAGGAATTATGCACTTACCCTCCTCTGATTAGTCAGGGGCAACTCTACAATAAACTCACTTCCTTCGCCAACCTGACTGACACAACTCAGCTTGCCACCGTGAGCTTGAACAATTACCTGATAGCACACTGAAAGTCCCAAACCCGTACCTTTTCCCACAGGTTTAGTAGTAAAAAATGGGTCAAAAATCTTGTCTTGAATTTCTGCAGGAATCCCAGTTCCCGTGTCGCGGAAAGAGATTGTTACCCAGTCCGGCTCGCTTTGCCAACTGCGAATAGTTAATTCCCCCGGTTTGCTCGTTGACTGGAGCGCATCTAAAGCATTGTCAATCAAATTATAAAATACTTGGTTAATTTGACTGGCATGACATTGGACGGGCGGCAAATTGCCGTATTGCTTGTCTATTTTGATATGGGTTTTTAGCTTATTTTGCAGCATCAAGAAACTGCTTTCTAAACCTTCATTCAAATCTACTGGTTTTAATTCAGCTTGGTCTAAACGAGAAAAATTTCGCAGCGTCATCACGATCGAGCGAATCCTCCCGCTGCCTTCTCGCATTGAATTGAGCAGTTTACCAAAGTCTTCTCGAATGTAATCGAGTTCTAGTTCTTCATTGATTCTGACAATTGCTTCTGCTGCTTCCGGGCAGGCATTTCCGACCTGTTCTAGAGCTTCATTCAAGGCTTTAAAATATTCTTGAGCGTGAAACAAGTTAGCGTGGATGAAATTGTTGGCGTTGTTAATTTCATGAGCAATTCCGGCTACCATTTGCCCCAAACCTGACATTTTTTCGCTTTGAATCAATTGCTGCTGTGCCGATCGCAATTCTTCTAACGCAGCCTGCAATTGCTGGGTTTGAGCTTGAGATTTTACCGCAGCATCTTGGACTTGGCTATAAAGTTCTGCTTGCTGAATGGCGATCGCCATTTGGTTGGCTATCTGGGATAGCAACTCCATTTCTTGTGGCTGCCAATTGCGGGTATCCCGGCACTCGTGGGCAATCAACAAACCCCACAGCCTACCGGGAAATTTAGGATTATAGCTTCCGGCTGTGTCGGGGGTATTTTCTTCAGTTCTTGATGTAACAATCGGCACGATCAGATTAGCTTTTACCTGCAAACGGTCTAAGAAATCAACGTGACAAGGCTCTAAACCAGCATTAAAAATATCATTAATTGCTTTGACTCGCCCTTGCTGGTAAAGATCGGCGTAATCTCCCCGGAAACACTTATCCGCCCCCATATCTCCTAAAATTGAAGGCCAAGGGATGACCATATCTTCAACAACAACTTTTCCTTGCCAGTTGTCTTGAAACTGATAAATGATTACTCGATCGCACTGCAACATTTGGCGGACTTCTCTCACCGCTGTTTGTAGGATCGTTTCCAGATCTAGGGTACTGCGAATTTGGTTGCCGATCAGCCGTAGCAGCGATTCTCGTTCGGCTTGGCGCCTGGTTTTGCTATAGAGTTTGGCTTGATTGATCGCGATCGCCAATTGCGATCCTACCCCTTCTAAAAGCTGCCTTTCCCAATCAGTCCATTCCCGTTCGCGATCGCACTGATGCAAGCCAATTATGCCATTCACTTCACCTTGATAGCGAGTAGCTACTGCCAGCATTGACTTAATCTCCAAAGCTTCGGCAATTTTTCGGGTTTGTGGGTTCAATCCCGGAAAATCGAGAAACTTCGTCACTGCTAGGGACTCTTGCTGAGACACGACGGCAGCCAAATGCGGATTGTCAGTCATCGGTACTTTCATTCCCAGTTGGATGGGATAGTCTCCCGCGTTGTACTCTCCGCGCGTAACTAAAGTTTTTTCTGTATTTGATTCTTTGACTAAAATGCTCACGCGACTGCACTGTAATGCTTGCCCCAGCAATCTGCAGGCCGATGTCAAAATTTCTTCTATGTCAAGTGTACTGCGAATTTCGTTATTAATTTGGTTCAGCAAGTTTGATAACTGAACTTGCTGCTGCATCTGCACGATTAGGGCTTTTTGTTGGTCTACTTCCGGCAGCGAAAGACTTTCTTCCTGCATCCAGTTTTCAGATTCAGGCAACCGCGAAGTTACTCTGTGCCAGGGGTTTTCGTGTTGTTGTATTTTTAAAGACATATTTACTCAGCAGTTGTACAGTATTTTGATTGAGTCTGGTTTTATAAACCTGTGCTTACCCCGCCAACAGCCCCATCGCAGCTACCAGGACTTTTGGAATATCTTAAGACATTATAAAGGATGCAGCCTGAGCAAAGCAATTATTTGCTTTACAAATATTTATATTTAGCAAGTATGCCCTCTGCAGCCGACAATACTAATTGGCGCGTGGCATGGAACTTGGTCAGATGTCAAATAGAGTTAACCGCCCGTTTAAGCGAATAAAATTAATCTAAAATCTATCTTTAGTTCAATGTTTGCGCCGGCTAGCTCAACATGGAAAATTCAATTCCCGACAATTTTCGTTCGCCCGCAAGCACCGACAACATTACTTCTGGATTGACAGGTAAAGCCGAGATTAAAATAGCTTTGGCGATCGGCAATTCCCGGCTGCACTGGGGATTATTTGTGGGCAAAACCCTGGAGAAAACATGGGATACAGAGCATCTCAATGCTGATGCTGTTTCCCCACTCTCAGAGGAGGAAAAAGCAGAATATTTGGTGCAAATAGTAATGAGGTCGATCGAGGAAATATCTACTCAAAATCTCCTTTATCTTCCTGCTACTCCCGCTTTTTCTAATCCTCACACACTTTCTTGCGTGCCGCTGCCTCTAATTTTGGCCTCAGTAGTTACCCAGCAAACAGCAATTTGGCAGAGTTATCCAGATGTCCGAATTATTACTTTAGACCAGTTGCCGATCGGGGGACTCTATCCTACCCTGGGAATTGACAGAGCTTTGGCTGTACTGGGTGCTGGCAACCAATTGGGTTGGCCAGTTTTACTTATAGATGCTGGTACAGCTTTAACATTTACTGGGGCTGATGTCAATAGGTATTTAGTTGGGGGCGCAATCTTACCAGGTTTGGGTTTGCAGTTATCGTCGCTATCTAAAAAAACTGCTGCATTACCTTTAATCAGTTTACCACAAAATCTGCCATACCGCTGGGCGACAGACACTGCTGGGGCAATTCAAAGCGGAGTTGTGTATGCGACGGTGGCAGGAGTTAGGGATTTTATTGAAGATTGGCGGTGTTTGTTTCCTGATAGCAAAATTGCGGTCACGGGGGGCGATCGCACTATGCTTTTAAAATACCTCACCGCAGCCTTTCCTGATACAGCTGCAGGCTTAATTGACGCACCCGATGCTATTTTTTGGGGAATTAGCCTATTAAATGTTGACTGTTGACTGTTGACTGTTGACTGTTACCAATGCCCAATGCCCAATGCCCAATGCCCAATGCCCAATGCCCAATGCCCAATGCCCAATTCACCTAGCAAACTCGCGAATATAGTTAGCAACAACATCCGGGACTTCCTGCGGCAAATTGCTTTCCCCCGGACTGACTAATTGTAGTTCGGCATTAGGAGTCAGAGCAGCATAGGATTGACACAGAGACGAAGCTGCAGGAGTATCTTCGGAACCGTGCAACAGCAAAACAGGCGCTTTCAGCAAAGGCAAATTCTCATCAACTAATTCCGCTGTAATTTCCGCCCGCCGCCGCCCGAACAGCAACTGCACGGCAACAGGGGACTGCATCAACTGCTGTCTGAACTTTAGCAATCCGTCAATCTTTTTTTGGCTACCCAGCAACTTAGCAATAGGATAAATCGATCGCAGCAACCACAAAGCCAGCGGAGGTTGGCCGATTAGCCAGCTAGCCGTCTGCCACCGCCCCCGCCGATTGCCAACCTTGACGCCTTCTGGGGCCAACAACACCAAACCCTGAACTCGATCGGGATATTTGATAGCATAGCTGGTGGCCACCCAGCCGCCCACAGAGTGAGCGATTAAATAAACCTGTCGCAGCTTCAAAGTATCGAGGTATTGGGCGAGACATTCTACTTCCAAGTCGATCGAATAATGAAGATGCGGGCGTTCCGAGTCGCCAAACCCCAGCAAATCCGGTGCGAAGCAGTGGTAGTAGGGGCTCAAATGTTCGATCGTCCTCAGCCACTGACTGCTATCGTGCCAAGAACCGTGCAAAAATACTAAATTCGGGCCTTGACCGACTTCGTGCCAAAAGATTTGCCCTACAGAGAGTTTGACCCTAGAATTGCGTAGCGGTGAGTACATCCGGTTAAATATTTAGTAATAAAAAGATGATTAATTTAATGTTCAGAGTTTGTGAATAAAAGTAGGAAAACAGTGAAAATTAATTCCACATTCATAACAGACAATTTTTGACCGCGAGGTAATTTCCGACTTTTCTCAAATTTGGATACCCCGCCGATTTACGCCAAAGTTGTCAGGCCTTGAAAATAGTCCTGTAAGTGTTGGTCGTTATCGTGGCTGAGTGCGCCCTCCGGCAGCGATGCGGGCAAAAAAGCCTCAACCTCGCTGACTTCAAGCGTATCCTGAACTTCCATCTTTCCCTCTACCTCTGCTGCCACCACGATACAAATCGAGTGCAGGCGAGGGTCTCTATCGGCAGCCGAATAAACACCCACCAAGCGACGGATTTTGACTAAATCGAGTCCTGTTTCCTCCGCTAATTCCCGGCGCACAGTTGTGGGAATATCCTCTCCCCAATCCACCATACCTCCCGGCAGTGCCCAGCGACCGTTGTCGCGGCGGCGAATTAACACAATTCGCCCGTCAGGCAATACGGGAATCACCGCAGTACCAGTAACGGGATGTCGGAAAATCAGTCCCAGCACAGTTTGTATAATTTGCCACAATCGACGCATAAACTCAAAAGCTTGTTTAGGGGAAAGTAATTTCAGGTTTCTTAGCTGGCAGCTCAAAAGTCTTAATTTTTAATTTTTCATTCAGGCGAGAGGTCTGGCAAGTCTGCTAATATCTCGGCTGCGTGAGTTTCTGGTTTGACTTTCCGATAAACCTTTTCAATCCTACCATCAGGGTCGATCGCGAAAGTCGATCGAGTAATTCCCATAAATTCTTTTCCCATAAACTTTTTGAGTCCGTAACAGCCGTAGGCGGTAGCAACTTCAGCGTTTAAGTCGCACAGCAAGGGAAAAGGCAGTTGATATTTAGCTGCAAACTTGGCGTGGGCCCCAGCCCCGTCTGTACTGACGCCGAGGACTGGTATATTGCGCGACTGGTAGTCTGAGTAAATGTCGCGAAAGCCGCAAGCTTCTTTGGTACAGCCAGGGGTATTGTCCCTAGGGTAAAAATAAAGTACAACTCGCCGCCCTCGAAAATCTGCAAGGCTGACGACATTGCCTTCCGCGTCGGGCAGGCTGAAGACAGGAGCTACGTCACCGGGATTAAGTGTCATCAGAAAATTGGGTAGAAACCCCGTCCTTTTAGGACGGCTTTATCTTACAATATAATTGGTCAACGACCCACCCGTGACGATGGATCAGACAGCCTATACGAGCGAAGTTCAGCTTTGTGCTGACGGCGCAGAAAAATCGGTAGACCGGGAAAAGAGGATAGGGCAATGGTAAGCATCCCTAGAATCAAAACTACAAAGAATTCCTTCTGGTATTCGACACGTAAAAACCGCAGGGCTTGCGGGGCTAGTCTGTGGAGCGAACATAAGACCAAAATTCTTTAGGGGTGGAGGCAGTTGCGAAGAAGCAGAAACTTAAGTCGTGAGGCTTAGGAATCACCGCACGTTCAGGTCGGTGAGTATGTCAATTGTCGTATTTGTCAAGAGTTTATAGAAATCTTCTGGAAGATTGACAACATTGCGTCCCGATCGCACCCAGATTCCCAGCGACTTGAATCCCGGTGTTCTTTTTTCTGGGTCTTGTACCGGGTGTGCTATGATCGTCATCGGTCTAAAATTGAGTATAACTAGCCAACGTAAAAACTTAACTGGATTAGTTGAGTGCGTAGTCTCACCTAACGGTGTTGCGGTTTAGGAAAGCTAAATTTGAAGAAAACCTAACTACATAAAGAGAACTGATCAAGTACGGTATGGCATACCGGAATTTACGCTTGGGGAGAAGACACCTATATTTTGGCAGGAGAAATCCTGTCGCAAGCAAGTGACTTCGCTGAACCAAGAATCTCAGTCACCAAGAGTGTACAGAGTGTCAACCTTAAGAATCCCCGTGCGTGAAAGCCCGGGGACTGTCAATGTTTATTAGTGAGGTCAGAATGGCTAAGCGCCGCAATCTCAAGAAAGAGAAGGCACAACGAAATCAAGCATACGCTCGCAAGTTTCGCAAGCGGAGAAATCAAGATATGTTCTCCAATAAGAGAAGACGATTTGACGGCGGTAACGGCGGTGGCATGGGCGCCATGAGCGGTGGCGGCAGAGACAAAGACATGGCTGCTGCTGAAGATTAATTGAGTCAGGCTATCTGCCGAACTTAGAACCAGAGTGGAAAACACGATCGTTCTAAGGAGAGATAGCCAGCCGGAATTTGTCGAATAATTCAACGATATTTAGGCGAGTCGATCGCGCGCAGCGATAAGTGATTTTCTCACTTGTTCAAACCCGGTACCCCCGTAACTATTGCGAGCCGCCACCACTTGCTGAGGTGCGATCGCGCTGTAAATGTCTGTCTCAAAGGCTGGGTGCAAGTCTTTCCACTCCTCAAGTGTCAAATCTTTGAGGAGTTTGCCCCCCGAAAGGCAAGTTTTGACGACTTTGCCGACAAGGTTGTAAGCTTCCCGGAAGGGAACGCCTTTGGCGGCCAAGTAGTCGGCTACGTCTGTAGCGTTAGAAAAGTCTTCCGTAACAGCAGCAGCGAGGCGATCGCCATTAAACTCGATTCCTTCGCGCAACAAAATGGTCATTGCTTCCAAGCAACCCTGTACCGTTCTTACGGTATCAAACAAAGCCTCTTTATCTTCTTGCAAATCTTTGTTGTAGGCCAAAGGAAGTCCCTTCACTACTACCAACAAGGCTTGTAAGTTACCGAACACCCGCCCCGCTTTGCCCCGCACCAACTCCGGCACGTCGGGATTTTTTTTCTGGGGCATGATGCTAGAACCCGTAGCGCAGCTATCTTTGAGCGTAATAAATCCAAATTCGTGAGAAGACCACAAAATCATTTCTTCTGACAAGCGGCTCAGGTGTACCAGAATCAAGCTGGCGGCAGCGAGAAATTCGATC
This sequence comes from Microcoleus sp. K1-B1, assembly GCF_036704705.1. NCBI lineage: Bacteria > Bacillati > Cyanobacteriota > Cyanophyceae > Oscillatoriales > Microcoleaceae > Microcoleus > Microcoleus sp. K1-B1. The sequence goes on from NZ_JAUBSH010000085.1 coordinate 20,907, forward strand.
GCAAAATCTCGATCACTCACTCCATCTAAGCTATTAGCATAAACCTTGTCAAAATGCAATAGTTCTGCCGTATAATGTCGGTCAATTGGGAAAGTCGTCCCCGCCAGCGCGCCACAACCCAAAGGCGAAACATTCACCCGCTTGCAGATATCGCCGAGACGTTCCCAATCGCGATCGGTCATTTCAAAATAAGCTAACAGGTAATGAGCCAAACTGATCGGCTGAGCGCGCTGCAAATGAGTGTAACCGGGAATTAAAGTTTCCACATTACGATCGGCAAGATCGAGCAAAACCCCTTGAAATTCCCGTAATTGCTCACGAATTTCTGCGATGCGATCGCGCAAATACAAGCGAGTATCAGTGCCGGCTTGATCATTGCGCGATCGGGCAGTGTGCAACTTTTTCCCAGCATCTCCCACGATATCCGTCAACCGCTTCTCTACAGCGAAGTGAACGTCTTCTGCATCAACTCCCGGAACAAAAAGTCCTTGGCGGTATTCGCGGCGGATCTGTTCCAAACCATTGACTAACTGTTCCCCTTCTGCTGCGGAAATAATCCCCGTTTTGGCCAGCATTTTAGCGTGAGCGACAGAACCAGTCAAGTCATACTCAATCAATTCAATATCGAAGCCAATACTAGCATTGAATCGGGCGATCGCCGGGTGCAGCGCCGATTCAAATCTTTGACTCCAAGTTTTTTGTTGTGTTGTCATTGCTCAAACTAAAACTAGATTATATCTCTGTTGCAGAAGTCTATAAAAACCGGTTTTTAGCAAAGACTCAAATCCTTCCTCCGGTTTGTAGTCAGGAGTTTAGTCCTCCATTCCCAATTCGGCAAGAAAAAACTCAAGTTCTGACTACAAAGTTTTTATACATCTTTTGAGCAGAAAAAACTGAAGTCTGGACTACAAAATTGTGAAGCTTTTGCTGCATCACAAAGAAGTGAAGTTTTGGTTAGCGACAAACCTTTTCAATCTTAAATTTCTTTCCGATAGCTTATGCGACAATAACTCTAACGAAAAATCCCTTTCAAGAACCAGCCAACAAAAATACCTATAAAAAAAGCTCCTATTTGACCAGTCGAAACAAAATTGTGCCAAGCTTTCTGGAAATTAGTAAAAATTTCATAACTTTGACCCAAAAACACCGTCGAACTCAAATGAGATTTCAAAACCACCACGTGAGCGACATCGTTCCAAGTTATCGAATTGGTTAATCCAGCAGTAATTTCCGGCATTAAATTAACTATCATGGTGATTTTCTCCTGCTAAAGGTGTTACCCTCAGTACAACCAGTGTCATGTCATCTTCGTTACGATTGCCGATGCCGATAAACTGGTGTACGCGATCGAACAAATAATCCAAAATTTCTTCAGACTGCTGATAATTTTGACACGCCCACTGAAAAGCCGAGGTCAAGTTATCCTCATCAAACCGATCGCCCCTTTGATTAGAAGCATCAGTAAATCCGTCTGTGTAATAAATAATAGTATCTCCGGGCTGCAATTGCACTTGAGCTTCTTGGTAATGCGAATCAGCATCCAGCCCAATTAACATTCCCTCCAAAGTATCAAGCTGAAGAATCGAATTAGTTGCAGCTTGCCACAGCAAAGGCGGGTGGTGAGCCGCATTGCTGTAAGACAAAACGCGAGTTTTCGGGTCATACTCCGAATAAAACAGAGTCACAAAACGGTGGGAATTTTCCAAATCCGCGTGCATAACCCGGTTTAAATGTTGCAAAATTCTCGACGGCGAGTGGCGGTTCAAAACCTCCGCCCGCAGCATACCCCGTGTCATCGTCATCAACAGGCCAGCCGGTACTCCTTTGCCCATCACGTCGCCGATCACAATGCTCCAGCGGCCCTTGTCGATTTTGGACTTGAGATTTTTAATTAGGGATGGGGGGTGTTCCCCCTCATTCTCCTTGCCGATCGGGTCATAGTCAGCGGGAATAAAATCATAATAATCTCCGCCGACTCTGCTAGCAGTTTGGCAGCGGGCGGCCACGTCAAGGCCGGGAATTTTCGGACAACTACGGGGTTGTAGCCGCAATTGAATTTCCGCCCCGATTTCTAACTCTCTGTCTAAGCGGTCTTTTTCCGCCAACTTAACAGTAAGTTCGTCTTTGCAAATAGCCACGGCGGTTTGATCCGCCACCAACCGAACTAATTTCTGTCTGCTGGGAGTCCAGAGATATTCCGGGTCACTGCTAAAAACATAAAGCCGCCCGCGTTCCAAATTGTTGACCAAAATTGGCGCCCCAAACAAATGAACATCCGGGCCCAAATAACGACCGACTTGCAGGTCGAGACTAGAAGTTTGCCCAGAGGTTTCCGAAAACGATCCAGCAGTAGCGCCCACACCTGCTGTAGCTTGTCTGGTGGCTATTTCCAGCGCTTTTCGCATATCTTGGCACTGCCGTCCTTCCTGACAATGCAACTGCTGGAACCTTACTTGACCGTTGGGTTTGAACAGCACTAAAGCTCCCCCGTCGGCGTCCGTAACGCGAGTCGCCACCAAAGGCACCAACTCCAAAAATTGGTTGAGATTGTTAAAACTTCGCAGGGCAAATCCCAGCGAACCCAACATATCTTGAACGTTGTGCTGATATCGGTGCAAACGCGCCACCAGTTCTTTGAGGGCAAATACTGGCGTCGCGTCGGTGGAATTGCGACCCGAAGGGCGGTCAGCAGGTTGAGGTGAGGGGCGAGGCAAAGGCACAGCAGTCATTGTAAATGTGTGATTTTCGATCTTAGACGGAGGAGGAATGATTGAGGACTTACGGGCCACTTGAACAGAAACCCGTTTTTTTTTCGAGCAAGTAGTTTGGTTTGAGCGAGTAAATAGGGCACTAGGACATTGGTATCAACTTAAGTCTAAAATTCTTCAGAAATCTCGTTTATAGCTGAGTCTAGATACCCCCTAAATCCACGCCGCTTGCTTTACTTGGGGGCCCCAAGACGGGAGCGGCTCTCCTTAAGAAGGGGGACTTTAACCATTTGCTGTCGCCCTTCTTAAGGGGAGGGCCAATCGATTTTCGATTTTCGATTTTCGATTTTCGATTGACTTGCGCGAGATAAATGCGGGGGCTTGAGGATTTTAGATTTTAGATTTTGGATTGATTCCAATGATAAATCACGTGGCGGGTACCACCTTTGAAATTCGTGGTCAGGGGGATAGGGAATAATGTGCAATCAGACAGCAGAATGATACTAAATTTGAGCTTAATTTGACACGCTACTCGCGTTTTGAACCCAACCCAGCAAGAACAGGGGGAAGGTATTGTTTCTAGGTATTTAGTTTTCACTCGCCGCCCGTGGTGGCGCAAGTCCTGCGATGGTAGTTTGAGGTTAAGGATTTGAGATTTTGAACTTCTGTACCCGCCTCCAAAAATCGGGACGACCACAGATACCTGATCAATCTAAAATCTAAAATCTAAAATCTAAAATCGAGTAGGGCTTCCACAAATTCGTAACTAGAAAACGGGCGCAAGTCTTCGATGCTTTCCCCGACTCCAATAAAGCGGATGGGCAGACCAAGCTGCTGCACTACTGCTAGGGCAACACCACCTTTAGCAGAACCGTCGAGTTTTGTCAATACTACTCCGCTTAATTTTGCCGATTCTGCGAACACTTCTGCCTGTCGCAAACCATTTTGACCCAGTGTGGCATCCAAGACCAGTAGAGATTCTACGGTAGCGCCTGGGGCTTTCTTATCTACAATGCGACGGATTTTACTTAATTCGTCCATCAGATTTTTTTTGTTTTGCAGGCGGCCTGCGGTGTCTACGATCAGCAGTTCTGTGCCTCGGGCGCTGGCGGCGGCGATCGCATCAAACACGACAGCAGCCGGATCGGTATTTTTCCCTGGATTGGCAATAATTTCGACGCCGCTGCGAGAACCCCAAACTTTCACCTGTTCGACGGCGGCGGCGCGGAAAGTGTCGGCGGCGGCAATTAGGGTTTTGTAGCCGGATTTTTGAGCAATGTGCGCTAGTTTGCCGATCGTCGTAGTTTTGCCCGCACCGTTAACTCCTACGATTAACCAGATGTTAAAAGTGTCTTTTTCCGGGGCAAATGTCAGGCTGTAGAGGGGATTACCGGCGGCGGTTTCGGCACAGGGAGCGTCCAGAATGTCGCGCAGGATGGTTTTCAGGTAGGCTAGAGCCTGTTCTGGTGGCAGCACTTCTTGTGTGAGTCTTTCTTGAAGGCGACTGATAATGATGTCGGTGGCTGCGACTCCGACATCGGCTTGCAGGAGCAAAGTCTCAATTTCGGCTACCGCGTCTTGATTGAGCGGGCCTTGACCAACGATCGCCTTTAGTCGATTAATTAAGCTGCGGCGCGTTCTTTCTAAGCCTTTCCGCAGTTTTTGCAGCCAAGTGATTTCTTCGACTGATACTTGGTCTGGGCGGCGACCTTGACTGGCTAAGATTTCTGAAGACCACAGGAAGCCTTCGTCAAAGGCGAAACCGGGAATTTCTTCGATAATTGCCGCTCTCTCGGCGGCGGCTGCAATTACTTCTGGTTCTTCAAGGGCGGTTTCTTTGAGGCGTTCGATGCGCTCCATGCGATCGGCCTGAGCTCTGGCCCAAAATGGCAGGGCTTCGGCTGCTTCGCCGTCGGATGCGAGTGATTCGGTTTCTACAACCTCTGTTGCAGGTTCGGCAATTTCTATATTTTCTGCTGTAACTTCTAATTGTTGAGCAACAGGTGCAATGTTGATCGCCCCGGCTGTGGGTTGCAGAGTTTCTGGAATTTCTGCGGGCGTTGCTGCATCGAGTTCGATCGCCTCGGTTGCTTCAAGCACTGGAGCTTCTGCAACTTCTGGAACTTCTGCAACAGTTGGTGCGGTGGGTGCTGGTTCAAGTTCGATCGGCTGCGTTGCTTCAATAGTCGCCGGTTCTGCAACTTCTGCAACTGTCGCGATTTCTGTTTCGGCTGCTGGAACATCGGGCGCTGCTTTCTCGGAAACTTCTGTTTCGGGTTTTTGCTGTTTTTGAATATTTTTGTAAGCAGCTTTTGCCCAATTGAGATAATCTTCGGCTACAGCAGGAGAGCTTTGGTCTGTTGCATCTGTTTGAGGCTCAACCGGTGGGGATTTTGCCTGTTCATCTTGGGGCTTTTCGGGGGGAGTTTCTTTTTCAGAAGATCCGCTTTCGCTGTACTGGCGACGAAACCAATTAAATACCATAGTTGATGGGGAATAGAGAATAGTTATTAGTCATTAGTCCTCAGTCCTTAGTGTAGAGCCGATTGCGGATTGCCAATCACTAATGACCAATGACTGCTGACTAAGGACTACTGACTAAGAACTAGGGACTAACAACTTCTGCGTTGATTTTATCGACTACTCGGCGGAGGACTCCGTTGATGAAGCGATGTCCTTCGTCGCCGCTGTAGCGTTTTGCCAGTTGGACGGCTTCGTTGACGCTGACTTGTTCGGGTAAGCCGAGATATAGCATTTCGGCGATCGCGATTCTCATGATATCTCGATCGATCCGGGGCAACCGTTCTATTTGCCAGTCTACAAGGGCTTCCGAGAGCAATTCATCAATTTGAACACGGTTGGCGCTGACTTTCGTCAGGATTTGCAAAGCATAGGTGCGGACATCTTGCTGGTTGGCTAGCTGGATCAGTTCTGGAAACTCCATTGCTGAACCGAGACGGTTGATGGCGGTTTGGGTGAGTTCGACTGCTTCCCGCACCATTGCTCTAGCACTTTGTATATCGGCGGCACGGATTTCGCTGGCAAGCAGTTTGTCGCTACTCCGCTGCACTTCGGATGCTGCTGCTTCTAGGGATTCTTGAACTTCTGTGGTCAGGGTACGGATGGCGGCGAGGAGAACATCTTGCAGTTTCTTGGCTTCTAAGAGTTCTGGATTCGTCGGCAGTTGGCTGATGCCGAGGAGTGCGAGTTCGCGTGCTGTTTCGCGGGCTTTTTTCATAATTTTTAGATAGGAATTGGGACTTTAGGAATTTGGGAATTTTTGAGATTGCTAGGCGCTGCTTCAGATCATAGACTTGGACTTTAGCTAGGCAGACGGGAATCCCCACAGTATACTCGTACTCGACTTAGCCTGGGGATGAGAGTCGAGTGAGTTGACAATTGCACCGCCAAATAAATTAAAAAACGATTCTCTCTTTGATTGAGGCGGTGTATGAGAAAACGAAGCCTTCAACGGAGTTTATCCTGCCCTTCGACTTCGCTCAGGAACCGCGAAGTCGAAGCGCGAGCAGGCATCACAAATCCATTGCTCTATCGCTGGCTCAATGTTATCATGGTTACTACAACTGTGGTAAAAACATTGTGTTAAAGGTGGTCAAGGTCAGAATCTATCCCAGCAAAAAACAACAAAGTCATTTGGCCGGGGCCTTTGGCTGTGTTCGTTGGGTGTGGAATCAGTCTCTTGCTACCATGTCCCAAGCCTACAAGGAAACTGGTAAGGGTATCTCTGCCTTAACAATGAAGAAACAGATACCAGTTTGGAAAAAGGAGTATGAGTGGCTCAAAGAATGCTATTCCCAATGCCTCCAATCTTCTTGTCTGAATCTGTCTCAAGCTTTTATCAACTTCTTTGATGGTCGAGCACAGTACCCTACATTCAAAAAGCGTCAGGGTAGACAATCAATGCAGTATCCTCAGAACGTCAAAATTCTGAGTAAATCCTCGATTAAGTTCCCTGGAAATCTTGGCATCGTAAAAGCCAAAATTCATCGTGATACTGTTGGCAAATTAAGAACTGTCACCGTGTCTAGAATGCCTGATGATCGTTATTACGCTTCCTTGTTAATGGAGGATGGGCAGGAGTCACCGACAGCCAGTGAAGAGGGTAAAGCCATTGGCATAGACTTGGGACTGGTTGATTTTGCTGTCACATCTAACGGCTCAAAGTATCAAAATCCCAGACATCTGAAGAAACACGAACGCAACCTCAAACGCAAACAGCGTCAGCTATCTCGTAAAAAGGATAAGACGACTAACAAACGTCGCAAAGCTAAACTAGCTGTTGCCCGAGTGCATTCAAAAATAGCCAGAGTGCGTGAAGATTTCCGACATAAACTATCCCGTAAGATAGTCAACGAAAACCAAGTTATTGTTGTCGAAAATCTGGCAGTAAAGAACATGGTCAAGAATCCCAATCTAGCCAAAGCAATAAGTGATGCGAGTTGGGGGATGTTCTGCACTATGCTCAAGTACAAAGCAGAGGCAGAAGGCAAAGTTTACCTAGAAGTAGGTAGATTTTTCCCTTCGTCACATCTTTGCTCAAATACTTTGTTGCCAATACCAAAAATGGATCTATCAGTCCGTGAATTTAACTGTCCCCACTGCCCATCGCGACACGATAAGTAGGTAGGCGGGAAAAAACCAATCTATGTAACAAAATATTAAGTTACCTAATTGGAGTTAAACTTAAGACGT